>JAIYCK010000171.1 GCA_027488055.1 Flavobacteriales bacterium
ACAGTCGATGCATCAACCTGCAATACGAGCGGTTCATGCGATCGGCCCACTGCGGAACCTGCTGCGCGAGGCTGAACACTTTGATGATGCGGTTGCCCGTGATTGTTTCTTCAATGATGGAAATCAAATCGCCCAAACTCCCCTTTCCCCGTTTGGCGGCGTTTTTAAGCCCCTTGGCAATGCGCGAAATCAAGAAAAAAAAAAAAAAAAAAAAGAGCAAAGAGAAGATTGTAAGTTTCCAACTGATGACAAAAAGGGTGGTCAATGACAAGATCACCATAACGGGCGATTTGAGGATGGCCTCCAATGCACCGATCACACTGAACTCGATTTCCATCAGGTCATTGGTCATGCGGGAGATGATGTCCCCTTTGCGCTCATTCGAAAAATACGCCACGGGCATATCCAAAATCTTGGTGAACAATTTTTTGCGAAGATCACGCGAAACAGCCGTCCTTAATTTGGCGATGGATAACAAGGAAATGTAGTTCACAATGTTCTTCATCAAGGCCAAAACCACGATGCACAGGCACATCAAAGTGAGCGCTGTACCTTGTCCATATTGCGCGATGAATTGATCGAGGGAAGAACTGATCCAAATCCAAAGCGAATTGGTGCTCACCGTTTTGGAAGGACATTCCTGATCCACTTTGAAGAGGATATACAGAAAAGGCACCACCGAAAAAAACGTGAAAAGCGAGAAAACCGCGTTCAAAATATTGAACAAAAAATTGGACAACAACTCCGATTTGTAGTTGGTGACTAAGGCCAAAATGCTCTTGAACTTGGACATGAGGAGGGATTAAAATTCGCTTTGCAACAAATCGATACCGGTGTACGATCCAGGAGTGATCTTTCGAAGCTCTGCCTTGATCTCGGGTGTTACGTCCAAGGTTTCAATGAAAGCTTGAATATCGTCTTTTGAAATAGACGTCTTGCCGCGGGTAAGTGCTTTGAGTGCCTCATAAGGCTGCGGATAGGCCTCACGACGTAAGACGGTCTGAATGGCTTCAGCTACCACTGCCCAGTTGGATTCCAAATCCTTCTCCAATGCTTCTGCATTGAGCAACAACTTGTCCAATCCTTTTTCGATGGAATTGAGTGCGATGAGGGTGTGTGACATCGGAACGCCGATATTGCGCATCACCGTGCTGTCCGTCAAATCACGTTGCAGTCGACTCACTGGCAACTTGGCTGAGAGATGCTCAAAAATGGCGTTGGCCATTCCCAAATTACCCTCTGCATTTTCGAAATCAATGGGATTGACTTTATGCGGCATAGCGGATGAGCCCACCTCGCCTTCTTTGGTTTTTTGCTTGAAATAGTCCATGCTCACATAGGTCCACATATCGCGACACAGATCGATGAGGATGGTATTGGTGCGTTTGATTGCATCAAAGGCCGCAGCAAAATTGTCGTAGTGCTCAATTTGGGTGGTGAACTTGCTGCGTTTGAGCGAGAGGCGATGGTTCAAAAAATCGTTGGCAAAGGCTACCCAATCCAAATGAGGATAGGCCACATGATGGGCGTTGAAGTTACCTGTGGCACCGCCAAATTTGGCGCTGTAAGGTGTTTCATCCAGACGTTCCAACTGCTCGTCCAAACGCTCGACAAATACATACATCTCCTTGCCCAAGCGCGTGGGCGAAGCGGCTTGTCCATGGGTGCGCGCCAACATGGGCACATCGCGCCATTCAGAAGCAAAATGCACCAATTTATCAATGATGCGGTCCACCGCTGGTTCATACACTTCCTTCACTGCATCGCGGAAAGAGGCGGGAATAGCGGTATTATTAATGTCTTGACTGGTCAATCCAAAATGAATAAACTCTTTGAAGGCACCAAGGCCCAATCGATCAAACTCTTGTTTCAAGTAATATTCTACAGCCTTGACATCGTGGTTGGTGGTTTTCTCCAGATCCTTAATCTGCTGTGCTTTGGCCACATCGAGGTCCCAATATATTTTGCGCAAATCACCATAACACGTATCGGGTACATCCGCCAATTGTGGGAGGTCAAATTCAGCTAACGCGATGAAGTATTCCACTTCCACCCAAAGGCGATATTTGATGAGGGCCAGTTCTGAAAAATAGCCCGTTAAAATTTCAGTCTGCTTGCGGTATCTGCCGTCGATGGGCGATACTGCGGTCAATGCGTTTAATTCCATGTCCTTTTCTAAAAGCACAAAGGTAAGTCCTAGCCTTGAATGGAATTTGGAAATTTTACCAGTGATTATTCACGACTTCGAAGACAAGATATTGTATTCCATACAATTACAAAGAAGCACGTCCAATTACAAAAAAAAGCCCCCCCGAATTGGGAGGGCTTTTTATGCATATTCAATAGATCTTATTTGTTGATCACCAATTTCTTGTGTTCAACAGCTGCATCGGTGTTCACCATGATGACGTATGAACCGGCTTCCATGAGTTCGCCGTTCACAGGCCATTCGTACAAACGACCGCCATCTGCCATGCCTTCCATCAATGGAGCAACCATTTTACCGGTTACATCATAGATCGCTGCTTTCACATTTTGACTAGCAGGTACGCTGAATTTCACTGTGAAGTCACCGTTTGTTGGATTAGGATAAGCTTGGAGGTTGATGACCACAGGCACATCCACCGTCACATGAATCACTTGCTCCACAATGGTCACATTGCCACACAAATCCATTGCTGACCATGAACGAACAATGTCGTAAGGGCAGAATTGGTTGGTCTGTGTTTGTGTGAAGTTCAACAATGGTTCTTCTGTGCAATTGTCAGTAGCTACAACCACTGGAAGTGCTGGAAGCTCGCTACCGCATGTCAAAGTGATATCGGCAGGAACACCTTCAATCACTGGAGCCGTAGTGTCAATCAAATCGATGATTTGGAATGCCTCCGATGTATTGCCACAGTTGTCGGTTGCTACATAGGTGCGCAACAATTGTCCGTAACACTCACCAGATACCTGGAATTCAGATGATACTACTACTGTGACATCGCTATCGCAGTTGTCTGTGGCAGGCAAAAGGAAGCCACCCACTTCATCACATTCCATCTGTACATATCCTTCGTAAGGCAAGAAGGAAGGAGCCGATGCATCGTACACAGAGATGACTTGATCTACAGTGAAAGTGTTGCCACAATCATCTACAGCTGTCCAAGTGCGTGTAATTGTGTATGGACATCCACCAACAATTACTTCACTGAACGTAACCGCCACATTCAAATCACAATTATCCGTTGCGATCATTTCGATTGGCGCAGGCACTTGATCACATGAAACTGTGATATCCTGTGGTTGAGCCATCGTCGGAGCTGTAACGTCAGTAATAGTGATAATTTGAGGAATCGAAGTCATGTTACCACATGCATCTGTTGCATAGTAATAACGTTTGATTTGATAGAAACAATCTTGATCCAAAATCACGTCGTTGGTTTGCACTGCGATCGATCCATCACAATTGTCAGTTGCAAACAACTGCACCGGAGCAGGAATCTCGTCGTCACACTCGATGGTGATATCGGCAGGAATACCTACAATGATTGGTGAGGTTTCGTCCAATACATACACCATTTGTGTATGGCTGCTCTCGTTGCCACAAACATCTGTTGCTGTCCAAGTGCGCTCAAGGATGTATCCACAATCTTGCGCGATGGTCGTTTCTTCGAAACTAACTGATGCATTGAAGCAATTGTCTTGTGCCGTCAAAGTCGCGGCCGCTGGAATCACATCGCCACATTCGAATGTCAGATCCGAAGGGTATGCACTCAAGACAGGAGCTGTAGTATCAATTACCGTCAACGTTTGTGAAGCAGATGTAGTGTTGCCACAATTGTCGATTGCTGTCCATGTGCGTGTAATCACGTATGGGCAACCAGTAGTCATGGACTCATTGTATGTGACTTCTACATTTTCGTCGCACAAATCAGAACCCGTTACGATGGCCGCAGCAGGAATAGCATCGCATTCCACTGTGTCATTGCTTGGTACATTGTTCAACCAAGGATTGGTTGTATCTACCACGGTTAGAATCTGTGTTGAAGTCGCTTCGTTACCGCATGCATCTGTTGCAGTCCATGTGCGTTCGATGGTGTATTCACAACCATTGTCAGCCACTACTTCTTCAGTGTATGCTACTTCCAACGTTCCTGAACAGATATCTTGAGCTGTTACATTCGCCGCAGCAGGAATATTTGAACATTCTACAGTGGCATTGGCTGGTACACCGCTCAATACTGGAAGTGTTGTATCCACCACCGTGATCATTTGCGTCAGCGTGCTTTCGTTGCCGCAAGCATCTGTCGCAGTCCAAGTGCGTGTAATGGTGTATGGACAACCTTCAGTCATGGTCTGATTGAAGCTCACGTTTGGTGTTGTATCGCATGCATCGTTTGCAGACACGAAAGGTGCTGATGGAATGGCATTGCATTCAACTGTTTCATTCGCAGGCACACCCACCAACACAGGCGATGTAGTATCTACGATGTGAACCACTTGAGTGATCGTTATAGCATTTCCACAATCATCTGTAGCTGTCCAAGCACGTTCAATGTCATAACCACAGTCTGATACGTTGTTGATGCCACTTATCGCATTTACAGTCAATTCATCGTCGCAGTTGTCTGAGAAGATTGCATTGAATGTTGGAATTGCATTACCGCATTCGATCGTCAATTCAGATGGAATCACATTCACCAATGTTGGATTGGTGTTATCCACCGCAGTGATGGTCTGCGTGTGCTCAGTTACATTTCCACAATCGTCCGTAGCTGACCATGTGCGAATCACTTCAAATCCACAAGCCAATTCGATGATGTCCTCTGTGAAAATCACAGCAACATTGTCATCACAATTGTCCTCTGCAACAATCGTCGCTGCAGCAGGTATGCTAGTGCAATCCAACGTGAGGCTCGCAGGATAGGAGCTCAATACTGGTGCTGTGGCGTCCTCATAATGGAAGATCAACGTGCGCACGGAAGCGTTTCCACAATTGTCAGTCGCTGTCCAAGTATACACTTCGGTCCAAGCATTCGGACAAGTGCCAGGAATTGTTTCCAAATTGGCCACCACTGTTACATCGGCATCACAAAGGTCAGAAGCGCTCGGAGCAATGATGCTTGGCATCATGTTACATTCCAAGGTGATTTCACTGTCCTCTCCTGTCAATATAGGAGCAGTGGTATCTACTACCGTCAACACTTGGCTATCGGTAGCAATGTTGCCGCAATGATCTATCACCGTCCATGAACGGATCAAGGTATAAGTGCATGCGTTTACTGGAACAAACTGCTCGTTGTAACCTACTTCTAGGTCATCGGCGCAGTTGTCAGTATACGTTACGATGGCTGCTACTGGAATGGCTGAACATTCTACAGTGTCATCAGCTGGTACACCTAACAAAATTGGGTTGGTGGTATCGATTACAGTCAACACCTGCTCTGCTACATCTTGGTTGCCACACTCATCGGTAGCTGTCCACGTGCGCACAATGGTGTAACTGCAAGCATCGCCTTCCACAATCTCTTGATTGTACACAATGTTCACCTCTTCATCGCAGTTGTCGCTTGCCGTTGGCTGAGCAGCTGCTGGGATGTTGGAACACTCTACTGTTGCATCGGCAGGAACACCTGACAATACGGGAGCAGTGGTATCAATGATATTGATCGAACGATACACCGTAGTGCTATTGCCACAATCATCGGTAGCTGTGTATGACTGGCTAATGATCTCATAACAATCGTCGATCGCAATGGATGAAGCAGCAGACAAGGTCAAGTTCAAATCACAGTTGTCTGTCCACACTGGAACATACGCTGGGATATCATCTGAACACTCAACTGAGATATTCTCTGGAGCATTGGTGATGATTGGATCAGTAGTATCTACAAAAGTGATAATCTGTTCAGCGGTAGTCGTGTTGCCACATGCATCGGTCACTGACCATGTGCGTGTGAACACAGAACCACATGTAAGCTCATCGGTATCAGCACTCATGTCAACAGTCAAGTCCTCAGTGCAGTTGTCAGTCGCCCACACTACTGCGTTTGGAACCGGTTGATCGCACTCCAACGTCATGTGTGCTGGAACACCGTGCAATACTGGGAAGGTTGTGTCGATGACAGTGATTACCTGCTGAGCAGATACATCGTTGCCACACTCATCTACACCCGTCCAAGTGCGGGTAATGGTGTAAGGACATCCCTCAGAGATCACCTCGTTCATTGAAACTGCTACGTTGTCGTCGCAGTTGTCTGCTCCCGAAACGTTAGCAGCTGATGGAATCGCATCGCACTCCACTGTTACGTTGGCAGGAACACCTACCAAGGTTGGATCGATTGTATCCACTACCGTCAACACTTGGCTATCGTTAGCAATGTTGCCGCAATGATCTATCACCGTCCATGAACGGATCAAGG
>JAIYCK010000213.1 GCA_027488055.1 Flavobacteriales bacterium
TTGATCCATTCGCAATTTTCAATGCGTTTTCAGATGTGCGATCAGCAAAAATGGATAATCGCAATGCATCTACATCGTAAGCCTGAAGCCCGAGGTTTGATTCAAAATATTTACCAAATTTCGAATTAAACTGTGATTGCAAATACACTTTTTCTGTGATGGTGTTGCTATTGATCAATTGAAAGTCAATCGTGTTTTGAATGTTCCATGGCATCTGTCTGATATAGCCAATTTGAGCATTGAACATATTGCGTGTGCCTATCTTTTGATTGTAGGTCAAATCCGCATTGGACGTCTTCATCTGAACATCGAATTGCTCTCCAAAGACAGAATAATTATAGTCATTTTGATAGACTTGCGCTTTCAGATTCTTCCGTTCGATGCTCATGTAAAATTCCTCGCTACTCATGCGCGTGCTATCACGCCAATTCACTTGGGTTCCTTCTATAATTGAAGCGCGAGAACCTTTGGTGCCACTAAATGAATAAGAAAAAAAAGTACTATTTCCTAAATAGTGATTGCCCGTAAGTGCTAGGTTTTGTCTTTCGATCCCTGCTTTTGTGCCAGAGACAGTTGTGCTCGCGGTGGTGCCATCACGTTGACCAGCTTTCAAAGTCACAATATTGATAACCCCCAATGAGGCAGTTCCACCAAAATTTACAGAACCAGGACCCAACACAATTTCTACTTGTGAGACATTGTCAATTGTAAGACGCTTAATAAAGCAATACGAACCAAAGCTCAATTCATTGATGGGCATGCCGTTGATCATGATCGTGAACTTGCCCTCGTGCACCCACAAACCTCTCATTGCGATGCCCACCACATCATTCACATCTCTGCCAAAAGATATGCTTGGAACAAATTGAAGAAGTTCTTGAATATCACGCGCACCCGTGGCAGCGATCATACGACGATCCATAACATACACCGATCCAAATGCCTCTCGTTCGTCCTGCTCTCTAAGAGAGGAGAATCTGATTGCATTGTAGCCAATGTTTTCATTAATCGAGTCAGAAAAGAAAGCCTTTAGATCTGGGCGCAATACCACCACTGAATCCTCCTGGGCGAAAAGAAACGAAGAATAAAAAAAGAACCATATGACAATAGGGTGCCGCAATGGATAACAAGTTTTAGTTTTTAACAGTTTAGTGGTTATACTAACAAAACCTTAAAAAGTTTCTGCTGGTTGCTTTGTGTATAATCTCTTAGTAAATGTACAAATTTTCATCCTTAAAAAGATCCTCCTCGCTGATTATAAATTTGTCGTTTCACGACGAATAGCTAAATCCAAGAGTCATGGCGTCAGCCCTGCCGGGTAGATAGCATAAACACTCAGATTTTCGATGGATAGTCATACATTTTGTTCCATAAAATTGAAGGGGTTCATTCATTTTTACAAAATTGATCGACTTATAATCAAACAACAATATTTTGATTGTCAACGACTTGAGTTTTAGTACGTATTTAGTAGTATTTTGAATCCAGATTGGGATGTGGCAACCATTTTCATTTCGTTCTATCTTGCGCCGCTATGGAAAAGAAAATGTATTATAGTGATTACCTCGCATTGGGAAAGATCCTTGATGCGCAGCAATTGGAAAGCGATGTGCAAGGTCGACATGCACATGACGAAATGCTGTTCATCATCATACATCAGGCTTATGAGTTATGGTTTAAGCAAGTTCATTTTGAGGTCGACTCTTTGCTCGCCTTGCTGTCTCAACCCGAAATCAATGACAATTCACCGCACATGATGGTAGCCAACAGACGACTGCATCGTGTGGTGGAGATATTACGTGTGCTCGTGCATCAAATTGATATCATGGAAACCATGACGCCTTTGGACTTCCTAGATTTCCGCGACATGTTACGACCAGCAAGTGGTTTTCAGAGCATGCAGTTTAAGCAATTAGAAGCAAAACTGGGTTTGATCATGGAAGACCGACATGGCAAAGAGTATTATACAAGTCAATTGCGTCCGGAAGATGCAGCCACCATCAATCAAGGTGAGAAGCAAGTTTCCGTGTTGCGCTTAGTGAATAATTGGCTCGAACGCATGCCACACTTTGAACAAGCCGAATTGTGGGAAACTGATTTTTGGCAAACGTATAGACAGGTATATGCTGAATCATTGGGTCCAGGAGAAGAACAAAACGTCGTTGCTTTTGATGAATTGTTCATGACAGACCATACGACCAGCGATCGCAAATTGAGTGACCGTGCAAGAAGAGCAGCACTATTTATCACGCTGTATCGCGACTATCCGCTCTTACAAAATCCATTTAGACTGATCAATCACTTATTGGAAATAGACGAATTGCTCGCTACCTGGAGATGGAGACACATGAATATGGTTCATAGAATCATTGGCACCCGCGTCGGGACAGGTGGAAGCACCGGTAAGGGATATCTGCGTGAAGCAGCCTTTAAGCACTACATATTCAGCGAATTTGCTGAACTATCCGGATTTTTGGTAGAACGCCGCAAACTCCCCGTGCTTTCAGACGAACTGGAGAGAAAATTAGGATTTATTCGTTGAAAAAGGAAAGTTAGAGGGTCAGTTGAGCTTTTCTTTTAGACGGATTAGAATTTCCTCTTCCATGTATTCATTCGAACCGAAGTCAAGCATTTTCACCCGACTTTCAACATTGACAGCCACCTCCACTTTTTGATCATCGCTATAAAGCAGAATTTCAATCTCCTTTGTAGGATTTAACAAATTCCATTTGCGTGTAGCAATAATGCGGTTCTGATCAACATCAAATTTTACTTGCCCGAGTCTCATCTCACTAAGCACCTCGTTGGCATGTCGAAGCACTTTCTGCTTCGAAGAGAAAAAGATTTTTGAGGTCATAATAAGTAACGTTTAACTAAGGAGTCCCAAAGGTATGCGATAGATGGTTGTACAAAAAGTTGTTTTCGATTTTTTCATTTGGCGGTGTATTTCATGACAACATCATAACACAATCATACATTTTAAGACAAAAAAAATCCCCACAGAATGTGGGGATTTAAAATAAAATTAAGTTTGGGACTATTGCTTCAAGAAAGTAGCAGTCACCGTGCCCAACTCCGAGCTTGTTTTCAACCAATATGCACCCTGTGCAAATCCAGAAATATCAATCGTCTCCAATGTGCTTTGAAGTATAAACTCCTTGGCCAAATCACCATTGGCTGAGAAAATTTGGATCTTTTTTCCGACCAAGGTCGATGAACCTGCAATTTGAATATGATTTGTCGCCGGATTCGGGTATAGATTTATGTCTTGTGTTACTGTGAGATTCTCCACAGCATTGAAGGCAAGATTGCGGAATTCTTTGATCTTATTGGGCCCGTTTCCTGGATATGAACTTCCATTGAGAGCTACATACAAAGCTCCCGTATATGGATTCACGCACACATCGCGGAAACGTTGATTCAAGCTTGTGAAGAACTGATCTTCACTGTCAATCGTTAAGCCATCAGCGCTGAGGTGCAACACTGAAATACGGTCGTTGTTGCCATTGGCACCAGACAAACCGCCCATCACACCCATGAGAATGCAATGATTCCATTCTGGAATTGCAGGATGATTGTAATACTCTATGCCATTCACCGCTACGCATGGAGTCCAAGTGCGAATAGGTTCCTTCACATTGTTCGCTGCGCAGAATGTTTGCTCACTATTGGTATTGCAAACACCCTCCACGTTGGGCCATCCATAATTGCGACCTGGCTCAATGATATTGAACTCGTCGTTGTTGTTCTGGCCGTGTTCGCTGCTATAGATGGTACCGTCTGGACCTATACACAAGCCTTGGATATTGCGATGACCCCATGAATAGGTATAACCTGGGAGATCTCCTGTATTCAATACTGGATTGTCGCTCGGAATAGAGCCATCCAAATTGATACGCAATACCTTGCCATTGAGGGCTGCAAAGTCTTGTGAGCTATCGCCACCATCTCCGGTATCACCGGTAGACATCAGAATTTTTTGATCAGAAGTGATTACCAAACGTGATCCATTGTGAATCCAATAGCCCGGTATATTGTTCAACAAAATTGTTTCATTTACCAAGCTGGTGCCATTCCAATCATATGATGCCAGGCGCTCTCGGATGTTGTTGCCTGTCATATAATTATAAACTACAAACACTTTTGGGGTATTGGTCCAATCGGGATGCAATACCATGCCCAATAGGCCAGGTTCACTGCTGCCGCCGTCTGGCACGACATCGGTTAGATCTAAAATGGTGGTGTAATTGCCCGTGCTTGGCTCAATGTGCAATACTTCACCGCTGCGGGTTGTAGCCCAAATAAAATCATCTGGTCCCCAAAGGATTTCCCATGGCACATCCAATCCAGTTACCACGTCTGACTCAGTAAGCGTGGTATTCCCAATGGTCCATGTTTGAGCCAAAATTGTATTGACATGTGCCCCAATTGTGAGCGCCAATACAGCAAAGTAAATTGTAGATTTTTTTATCATTCCTTGTTGCGTTTATATTGCATAGATACAACATTTATGACTTCACCACATTTCAAATTGAGTACAAACGAGGATACTTATTCGCAGCCTTTTCAAATTTGGAAAGGAAAAAAAAGTAGAATTTCCAATAGCTGCTTCTTCAGAAATACCTGTCAAATAGCTACTTTTGAGACAAAGAACACGAAACCTATGAAAAAATATATCCAAATCGCACTCATGCTCGCTTTGTCATTTTTTATGTGCAAAGGTTGGGCCCAAGTCTCCCCCGTTGATCCACCTCCACCCGCACCCGAAGATATAATCGAGGAAGTCGACAATGTGATATTTGAATTCACTGAGCAGCCTGCTGAATATGATGGAGGAATAGATGCATTGAATCTATTTATCGTTCAAAACCAAGTTTATCCCAAAGAGGCCATTGAACTCGGACTTAGCGGAACCGTTTATGTTGGTTTTGTTATCGAGAAGAATGCCAGCGTATCCAAAGTTACTATAAAA
>JAIYCK010000349.1 GCA_027488055.1 Flavobacteriales bacterium
GTAAGGGCTTGAATGGCCATATCCGACACGCCCATTTCTTGATAGGCTGCAAAATAATGGTCAAAGTCAAATTTTTGCAACACCACTCTCAAGTCCAATTGACCAATAATCATCGCCTCTTCCTGAATGATTGGGGCAAACAGAGCGAAGGTCCCAATAAAAAGCAACAGCATCGTTGTCAAGGCCAAAAAAGCCCTTGCCCAAGAAGGTAAAATCCAATTCTTGTAGCGGATGCGCTTACAAAAATCCGCAATGGGTTCGGCGATAAACGACAAGACCACCGCGCAAATGATATAGAGTATAATGATCCGAAAAAACCACAGAAACGCACCGAGAGCAACAAGGCCCATCAATGAAAAAATGATCTTCCAATTTTGAGAGAGTTGTTTCATATGGCTGATCTGCGTGGATAGTTATAGGCTTTGAGGGTACCACAATTTTCATACAAATAGATCCAATCTTCTATTTCCATTTGCACCAACCCACATGCACACGTGGGCATATCGTAATACTCTCCCGTGAGGAAAGCGAGCAATTTGCTAAACCCGGGATTGTGGCCAAAAAGAATCACCCGATTGGCCTCCTTTGGAAGTCCATTGACGATGTCCAATAAGGACGCAATGGTCGCGTCATAGATGTTTTTTTCATGCCGTACTTGGATGTTCCCCTCAGGATCCAAAGCAGACACAAAATACCTCATGGTTTGTTGGGCTCTCAAAGCCGTAGAACATACGATAAGATCGGGACGCCATTCGGACACGGCCGCTTGCTGAGCCATGGACAAGGCCTCCTTTTCACCTCGCTCATTGAGAGGGCGCTCAAAATCGGACAACGTATCGTCCTCCCAGCTCGATTTAGCGTGACGCACAATCAATAGTTCTTTCATAAAGCAATGATAAGCGGAAAATAAAAAGAGACGGCTCAATGTGAATTGTTTTATCATAAACCACTAAACCGATTTTCAATAGGTTTCCAAGATTGACAGCCACAGAATTGAGTGTTTTACTCATAATCAATTAGCTTTGCCTAAAATGTTTATCTAGCTATCCTAAAAAGATACCCATTTTCGATTGTATGCAGTTAGAATCATTCTTTGCCGGAATAGATCCCGTTTGGGGAGCCTTGATCGCCACCACCTTCACCTGGTTGGTGACTGCTGCTGGTGCGTCACTGGTATTTTTCGTGAAGGACATGAGTCGACGGTTGCTCGATGGCATGCTTGGTTTTACAGGCGGCGTTATGATTGCAGCCAGTTTTTGGTCGCTCCTGGCTCCAGCCATTGAGATGAGTCCTGGCGAAGGTTTTACCAAGGCCATGCCTGCAGCCATTGGGTTCTTTGCTGGCGCTATGTTTCTCTACGGGATCGACAAATTGATTCCGCACCTCCATTTGAATTTCCCCGCCAACAAAGCAGAGGGCATCAATACCAATTGGCACCGCACCGTACTTTTAGTGCTAGCGATTACGCTTCACAACATTCCGGAAGGACTGGCCGTGGGTGTGCTCTTTGGAGGCGTGGCCGCAGGTATGCCTGAAGCGAGTATTGGGGGTGCAGTGGCACTCGCCATTGGCATCGGTCTGCAAAATTTTCCCGAAGGCATTGCAGTTTCCATGCCTTTGCGTCGACAGGGACTTTCCAAGGCCAAAAGCTTTTGGTACGGTCAATTGAGCGCCATTGTAGAACCTGTGGCAGGAGTGATTGGAGCCCTTGCCGTCATCCAAATGCAACCCATCTTACCGTATGCTCTAGCATTTGCCGCTGGGGCCATGATCTTTGTGGTGATTGAGGAAGTCGTGCCCGAAACACAACAAGACAAGTACACCGATGTGGCCACGATTGGATTCATCGCAGGCTTTTTGGTTATGATGCTACTCGATGTGGGTCTTGGTTAATGCGAACCAATGAGTTCTTGCGCCAGTTGGGCAAAATCTACTCCATCAAAATTACCCGAGGTCATCAAAAGCAGGTTGGTGTCATGCCATTGCAAAGACTTCAAGTATGCCACCAAAGCTTTGGCGTCTGTGTACACCACCACATTGTCAGAACCAAATGCCAATCGCACTTCGTCGGTGCTCAGCGGCTCCAGTTTTTTATGCGAAATCGTATGGGGATTGAAGTACACCAGTGCCTCATCAGCTAGTAGCATGCTTTGATCATAGTGTGCCAGAAATGTTTTGTTCAGGCTACTGAAAGTATGCAATTCCATGCACGCAATGAGTCTGCGTTGGGGGTATTGTTCTTTGAATGCAGAAGTGGTTGCCTTGAGCTTGGATGGAGAGTGGGCAAAATCCTTGAACACCACTGCATCCGATTTTTCCAAGACTGGTTCGAGGCGCTTGCTTGCCCCTTTGAAAGATTGAATTGCCGCATAAAAATCCTTCTCAGAAATTCCCAAGCACGCACATACCTGCAATGCACCGTTGAGGTTTTGCATGTTGTGTTCACCAAAAATGCGCAACCTTACTTCGCCGCCGTCTGTGAGCAGATACGTCACCCCGTCGCGCACCACATGAGGATGTGCTGCATACGCTATTTTTTGGAGATTGGACGGCGCCTCATCGGCCACGCGTTGCACCTCTGCATCGGTCTTACAATACACCAATTTTCCATTGGGTGTAATTTGCTCGGTGAAAATTTTGAATTGATCGATGTAATTCTCAAAGGTGGGAAACACATTGATATGATCCCATGCGATGCCCGTGATCAAGGCAATATCGGGTTGGTACAAATGAAATTTGGGACGTCGATCGATGGGCGAAGAAAGATATTCGTCCCCTTCTATGACCGCTACTTGCGCTGTGCTGGACAAGCGGACCATGCAATCAAAGCCCTCCAATTGAGCACCCACAAGATAGTCCGCTTCCATTCCACACGCTTGCAAGACATGCAAAATCATTGAAGTGGTCGTGGTTTTGCCATGACTTCCCCCTATGACGACTCTCTTTTTGTCAGAAGTCTGATGAAAAATATACTCTGGATAAGAAAAAATTTGCAGCCCCAAACGCTGGGCTTCGATCAACTCAGGATTGTCTGCACGCGCGTGCATACCGACGATCACTGCATCCAAATCTTCCGTGATTTTTTCTGCAAACCAGCCATCTGATGCGGGAATCAGACCTCGGTCCGCCAAGCGTGTGCGCGAAGGTTCAAAAATTTCGTCATCACTACCTGTCACTACATCGCCCTTTTGGTGCAGAGCAATGGCGAGATTGTGCATCGCACTTCCGCCGATGGCTATCAAGTGTACTTTCATTGGAATATTTACATTAGGGATTCTGCATGCAAATTGGCTTCTCAAATCCATAAAAACGCTTGTCTGCTGTTGATTTATTAGGTACGACGTGTTGAAATTGGTCATGGACGAAACTTGATCAAAGTGAGCCTGATGGGACTATCTTGCGCAGACTAGCCAATGCAAATCAAATGACAGCCATTCACAACCCACAGCGCAGCAAAAAAGCGGGACTCGGTCCCGATTCATTGGTCTATGTCGGAAAAAAAAACACCTCCGAAGTGCAGATCCAGCTCATCGATTACAATGCCGACTACGAGCGCTCGGAAAAGATTCATCATGTGGAAGATTGCGCTGCCTTTTGTGATTCAAAAAGTGTGACGTGGATTGATATTGCTGGCATCCATGATTCCAAAGTCATCGAAGCGATAGGCAATCAATTCCACATCCATCCATTGGTCTTGGAGGATATCATGAATAGCACGAGTCGTCCAAAGGTGGAGTTCTTTGATGATTACATGTTCATCACCATGAAAATGTTGGAAACCGATGCCACCACGGGTGAAGTGCAGAAAGAGCAATTGTCGTTGATTGTTAGCGCTGGCTTTGTCATCATGTTCCAGGAACAAACCGGCGATGATTTCGATCCTATCCGTGAGCGCATCAAAACCGCTAAGGGCAAGGTGCGCAATAAGGATGGATATTATCTGGCCTATTTGATTTTAGATATCGTAGTGGACAAGTATATTGCCACCAATGAGAGCTTGTTGTCTCAAATCGAAGAGGTGGAAGCCATCATTCTCAAGCAAGCTACAGAACAAACCTTGCATCGCATTTTGGGACTGCGAAAAGATTTGATCGACATCAAACATGGCATTGACCCCATGAAGGAAGCCATCAATACGATATCGCTTGAGATGGACACCGAAATCAGCAAATACTACCGCGATCTTTATGATCATATTATTTACGAATCTGAAAATCTTTCCATGTACCGCGAAATGATCGTGAACCTGATGGATTTATATCACAGCACGCTTAGCGTAAAGATGAATCAGGTGATGAAAGTCCTCACCATCATGACGACCATTTTTGTGCCCTTGACCTTCATTGTAGGGGTTTACGGCATGAACTTCGACTACATGCCGGAATTGCATGAACCCAACGGCTATTTTTTTGTAATGGGAGGTATGGCTCTGGTGGTGATAGGAATGTTGTTTTACTTCCGCAAGAAACGTTGGCTCTGAGAGGTCAAAATGCGCTGTGCAGCATGAATCATCCGATGTTAAAAAACAAAAAAAATATGGTGCTGTATCCCTTCAATGGTAATAAACTTGCAAAAGAAATTTGGAAGACAAAAACACACTCCAAAAAAGCATGAAAAATATTCATTTTGACTGGCAACATATTGTGATACGCATCTGATGATAGGTGCGATTCCTGCTGCCCATTGCGCAGCATTCACCCTCATTCATTCTCACAAAAAAAAATTGCATTTCGTTCAAAATGAAAACAAAATACATTGATCTTGTAGAACAAACATTTGACTGGCCTCAGCCTGAATTCAGACTCGAAAACGAACAATTGCATTGGCACGATGTGCCTTTGTTGGATTTGATCGAGCGCTACGGCTCACCGCTCAAGTTCACCTATCTACCCAAAATCACTGACAATATTGCCTCTGCGCGCCGTTGGTTTCATCAAGCCAAAGAGGAAGTTGGATACGAGGGTGAATACCATTATTGCTATTGCACCAA
>JAIYCK010000071.1 GCA_027488055.1 Flavobacteriales bacterium
ACTCCGGAAATTCTGTAAAAGAGAGCTTTGTATTTGAAACCAGTTTGAAGAACAACAGGGAGGTGCCTGTGCTTGTCAACATGGAAGATCAATTGCCCATTAGTTCTGATAAGGAAATCCAAGTAACAGAGGAAGAAATAAGTGGAGGCACATTGGATAAATTCAATGGAAAGATCAATTATCAGATTGTGTTGCAGCCAGGAGAAACAAAAAAAATAACATTGGCTTATTCCGTAAAAAGCCCACAAAATCGAGCTATTCGAGGATCACGGAATGTGCGCAGATCACGAACCAAATTTTAACAATGAAAGATAAATTGCATGTAACACTTCTCCAATCCAACATCCATTGGGAAGACCCTACGGCCAATTGCGCAGACCTTGACGCCCTCATAGCTGCATTGCATGCCCCGACCGACATTTTAGTGCTCTGCGAAATGTTCACCACTGGTTTCAGCATGTCACCAGAGCGCATTGCCGAAGCCATGCATGATCAAATGACTACTTTGAATTGGATGCGCAAATGGGCGAAGCAATTGGATGCTTGTATCGCAGGCAGTATATCGGTAAGTGAGAACGGTCATTATTATAATCGACTCATTTGGATGTTCCCCGACGGTCTTTATCAAACGTACGACAAGCGTCACACGTTCACCTTTGCCGGTGAGGACAAGGTGTATACCAGAGGAGATCAAAAATTAATTGTAGAATGGAAAGGTTGGAGGATCATGCCTTTGATATGCTACGATCTGCGATTCCCAGTGTGGAGCAAAAATCGGATCACTGCGCAGCGCGCTGACTACGACGTATTGCTTTATGTGGCCAATTGGCCGGCTGTGCGTCGTGAACCTTGGAGTCAATTGCTGATCGCTCGCGCAATCGAAAATCAAACATACTTAGCTGCGGTCAACCGAGTCGGAACCGACCCAAGTGGATTGGATTACAGTGGTGACAGTGTGATATTGGATCCGCGAGGACAAACACTGGCCAACGCTCTTCCACATTCCAACGCCATCTTGACAGCTCAACTCGATGCGAGTGCCCTGCTCCATTTTCGTGAAAAATTCCCTGTGCTTGGGGATGACGATGATGAGATTTAGGGAGCACAGAAGATTCAATAGATATCAGATAAAATAACCACCACATGCGCATTTTCTGCCTTCAACTTTTCATTCTAATGAGCGTTTCACTCTTTGGTCAAAAGAACCATCATCAAGATGTTACTGCATCATGGAAGTGCGGTGAAACAGGTAAGACCCTCGACATCCCTGCGACCATACCAGGCTGTATACACACCGATCTCATCGCGGCAGGTAAAATTACAGACCCCTTCAAAGGAACCAATGAAAAAGACTGCCAATGGGTAGGTGAAAAAAATTGGACCTATCAAACGGAGCCCTTTTCTATAGATGCATTGATCCTTGATCGCGAAGTACAACGGATGCGCTTCAATGGATTGGACACTTATGCTACCGTTTATCTCAATGATCAAAAAGTATTGGTGGCAGATAATGCCCATCGGTCCTGGGAAATAGATGTCAAAAAAATGCTGAAGGCCTCCAACAACATCATTCGTATTGAATTCTTATCTCCAATACCAGTAGGCAATGAGCGTCTTAAAACATTGTACTACCCCTTACCCGGTGAGGCCATTCGCGCTATTTCCCGCAAGCCTCAATATCACTACGGTTGGGATTGGGGACCGAAACTACTGACCTGTGGCATTACCAAGCCCATTGAAATCATTGCCTACGACGATATTCGTATTGAAAATACTTATTTGCGGTCCATCAGTGATAGCGAACAAAAAACGGAAACGCAAATTGAACTCACTATTCACTCCACCGCGGATCGCAAAGCCCATGTAAGAATAGACATCGACAAATACAGTGAAAAATTCGAGGCAGACATTGAATTGCGCAAAGGAAACAACATCATTAAACTTCCCATATCACTAGCCTATCCTTATCGCTGGTGGTGCAACGGACAAGGGGCTGCCAATTTATATACGTATGATATTGAGATTACCAATGGCGATCAATTACTCGACCGAACTATCATTCGGTCAGGTTTCAGAACCGTCCATTTGATCACACAAAAAGACTCCATCGGAGAATCCTTTCATTTTGAGCTCAACAATCAAAAGGTATTCATCAAAGGCGCGAATTACATCCCTATCAAGTATTTTCCAGGCCAAGCCAAAAAAGAAGATTATGAAAAACTGATATTGCAGTGCAAAGCAGCCCACATCAACATGCTCAGGGTATGGGGCGGAGGGAACTATGAGGACGATGTTTTCTACGAATTGTGTGATCAGCATGGGATCATGGTTTGGCAGGATTTTATGTTTGCCTGCAGCATGTATCCTGCCGACAGTCTGTTTGTAACGAATGTAATGGCGGAGGCTGAGGAACACACCAAACGCCTTCGCAATCACCCCTCTATGGCGCTGTGGTGCGGCAACAACGAGAATGCGGAAGGCTGGGAACGGTGGGGCTGGCAGCAAGGACTGAATGAAAAACAAAAAGCCAAATTGTGGCGCGCATACCTAGACATATTTGATCTTACCTTGGGTAAGGCTGTCCGTGAAAATACCAATTTAGATTACTGGCAAAGTTCACCACGATACGGTCGTGGCGATGCCCGTAGTTTGACAGAAGGCGACTCACATTATTGGGGTGTTTGGCACGATGAAGAACCGTTTGAAGTCATGAATACAAAAATTCCGCGTTTTATGAGTGAATTTGGAATGCAAAGTTTTCCTTCACAATCCGTCGTGGAAGAAATGCTTGTCAAACCAGATGGTGGTTATGCCGATGCTGGGCTGCTGCAACATCAAAAACATGTCCGAGGCTTCAAGCTTATGGACAAATACATGGCAAATTGGTACAACCCTGTTTCGCATACCGATCTGCGTCAATATGGCAAGCTTACTCAAGCGGTGCAGGCCGAAGGCATTGGACTGGGTATTGAGTCGCATCGCCGCCATTCACCATACTGCATGGGAACCATGTATTGGCAGCTCAACGATGTGTGGCCCTCATTCAGTTGGAGCGGGATCGACTACCAAGGTCAACCCAAACTCATGCATGAGATGCTGAGCGTACTTTATGCACCGCAACTCATATCATGCATTGTGGAAGCAAAAAATTTACAGATTCACTGGATCAGCGACAATTATTTACCCACCGAAAATGCCACGATGCTATTTACCATTAAGAAACTGACTGGTGAAATCGTGCACACGAGTGCCCCCATTTCGGTGATGCTTTCACATGGCAGCGAAATGATATTAAACACCCCATTGGCAGTACTTGGAGTTGCCGCAAACGGAAAAGACCATATGATTGAAGTAGAAATTAAAACAACAAAAGAAACGTACAGACGCAATCAAAAACTCAGTTTTCAAAACAGTTTGAATTACATCCCCACTGTGGTAATTGCGGTGAAGGACAACCCCATGACCAAGAAAAACGAGGAACGCAAAGAGATACGATATGTGCTTTTACAACCTTGAGCCCTAGCGTCTAAACATGCCTGTGGACTAGGTATTCAATGAAACTGAAAATACCTGTACGGTCTAAATCTTTATCTCTACTGGAATGATGGTTTCACCTGTGGCCTTGAGTTGGAGGTTCACCTTGTATTCCACCATTTCCAATTTGTCGTTTACCGCTTTCACAATATAATACCTATTGCCTTCGGTAGTGATCTTGCAAACGCCTTCTTTGTTGGTGGAGAATATCGAAATCAATTGTCCATTCTCGTCGCACAATTGCAATTCCACGCCGCGTACTGTATTGTTTTTTCCATCGCGCACTGTGCAAACCAATTGACCAGCACTCAATTTATCATATCCTTTGGCGACCAAATCATATTGCGAAACATCCAACACATAAATATCGCGTTCACCAAAGCTATCGTTCAATTCCGCTGATAAATACATGCGGCTATTGTCGGCACTCAAGCTGAAAGTGCTTTCCTCATTGACCGTATTGATCGGATAACCTAAGTTCACTGGTAAACTCCATTCTCCATTGACCCACTCCGATTTGAATATATCATAGCTCCCCATGGTGCGATGTCCATTGCTAGCAAAATACAAGGTCTTGCCATTGGGATGAATAAAGACAAATTTTTCATCACTTTCGGTATTGATGATTTCACCCAAATTCTTTGGATTGCTCCAACGACCATTCTTCTTTTCGGACATGTAGATATCTCCTTGCCCCAAACCTTCTGGACGTTCGCTGATAAAAAACAAGATATTTCCGTCAGCCGTGATGGTCACTGAACTTTCAAAATACGATGAATTGATGGGCCTCTCCAATTTTTCAGCCGCACCCCATTCACCAGATTCGACATTGCGAGTTGAATAATAAATATCTCCCGCATTGCCCGTATTATTTTTATATACGAACATCGAATTCCCATCTGGCGAAACACTCAACACGGCGTCGTAGGTATCAGTATTGAGCTGTCCTTCCACTGCACGGGCTTTGCTCCAAGTTCCAGTGGACTCATCGTATTCACTTGAAAAAATATCCTCGAAATATTTATAATCTCCTTTTTCATCGATTCGATTTCCATTGGTATTGCGTCGGCTCGTGAAGAGCAGTGTTTTGTTGTCGCTGGAAATACTTGGTGTATAATCATCGAAACGGGAATTCACCACATCACCCATGTTTGTCACCTGCACTGGTGCTGGGTGTGCCATCATAGCTTTGGCATACTTACATTCCTGAATGAACTGCACGGCGAGCTCCACCTCATAACTAGTCTTCTTTTGAAACGCGGTAAACTTCTGAAAGCTTGCAATGGCTTCATCTAGTTTTCCGGTGCGATGATACGTTTGGCCATAAAAGAACTGTGTTTCTGCCGATTCGTTCGGTCTGATAGCGACCGCTTTGTCGAGGTATTCCAAGGCCAGGTTGTATTTTTTCAAATAATAATGGCATTGTGCCGTGCCATATAAGGCAGCATAATTATTGGGCTCCACATCCAATACTTCCCTATAAAGTGTCAAGGCGCCGCGCATATTATTCTCATTGAACTCGTGCTTGGCCGCGATTAGCTTAGGCCCCAAGAGCGCACCATCAATCATCGATGCTTCCTTTTTATCGGGTTGTGCCCAAGTCAAATTGCTCAGACAAAAGATAGATAAAGTAATTATAACAATGCTTTTCATGCAAGAAGTATTAAAATATGTAGTCGTCGAACCCCATTGCAAAGTTGCTTCTAGATTCCACGCCAAATTAGTGCACCGCCTTGTATAAAAATCGTACCAAGCATCAATTTTCCCTTTATCAATGTTGATAGTTCGCCGGTGCCTATCCCTCTGCATCATCGTGCGATCCCACAAAATGTAGTAATTTTGGACCATGACGGATCCACTCCAACGTACCACCGAATCAGAAAGCCATCACCACCATTTGGATCAAAAATCCATTGGTGAATTGCTGCATGGTATCAACCAAGAAGATCAGAGTGTGCCTGCGGCCATTACCCCTTGTATTCCTGCCATCGAAAGGCTCGTCCATGCCATCGTAGAACGCATGAGTGCCGGAGGGCGCTTATTCTATATGGGTGCTGGAACGAGCGGCCGACTTGGAATCGTTGACGCAAGCGAATGTCCGCCCACCTTCGGTGTTCCATTCGACATGGTTGTCGGATTGATAGCTGGCGGAGACCAGGCCATTCGCAAGGCGGTAGAATTTGCCGAAGACAACCTAGAACAAGGCTGGAAAGACCTGGAGGCATATCAAATCAATGCGATGGACACCGTCATTGGGATTGCCGCTTCGGGTACCACTCCCTATGTGATTGGCGCGTTGACCAAATGCCGCGAAGCGAAGATCACTACAGGTTGTATTGTATGCAATCAAGGGAGTCCAATTGCTCAACTGGTTGACTTCCCTGTGGAGGTGGTGGTAGGTCCGGAATTCGTAACTGGCAGCACGCGCATGAAAAGCGGTACCGCTCAAAAGCTCGTGCTCAATATGATCAGTACGGCGACCATGATCCGCCTAGGCAGAGTCAAAGGCAACCGCATGGTCGACATGCAATTGACCAATGATAAATTAGTGGATCGAGGAATTCGTATGGTAATGGAACAGACCGGCTTGGCTGAAGCGGAAGCAAATGCACTGCTCAAACAATTTGGAAATGTCCGCAAAGCGGTTGAATACCACCTTTTAAATTCATGACAACCACTGATCTCCCCTAAAAGCCGAGCCTATTCATGCACGATTTAGAACCTTTTTACAACTGGCGCGGCTTATACATCGCAAGCGAAGATCCACGCAGTCCATTTTTCGAACAAGAGTATTCTGAGTTTGAATTCAGCAATCAAATTTATGACCACTACATCCATCCCCAATGGGATTCCATGGGTAGTCAAACCTTGTTCATCAAAATTTTATATGCAGATTACATAGCCGGTTACGCCATTATCGAGATGATCGGCGAATGGAACGACCTGCTGTACAACGACATCATGTTTTTGAAACGCGAAATTGCTGAAGCCCTTATCTACGAGGGTATTCAAAAGTTTATTTTGGTTGGAGAAAACGTACTCAACTTTCACGGTAGCGACGACTCGTACTACGAAGAATGGTTCGACGAAATTACTGGAGAAGATGGTTGGATCGCATTATTGAATTTCCGCGATCATGTGCTGGATGAAATGGAACGTGCCAATTTGGATAGCTACTTTGTGCTCGGTGGAAACCTGAATGAGCTTCGCTGGCGCGCCATGCACCCTGATCAAGTGCTCGAACATGTCGAAAGTTTTGTAATGAGACGACTGACCTAAATACTACAATAAACATACATTATCTCAGGACCTTGAGACAAGCATCATATTGGTCTCCGAGCTGCATTTTTGAGGGATTCGCTCAGCTATTAGCGGATGCAGATGGAAGATGTCTTTTCCAATACGCATCTCCGTAAGCGCAAAACAATTCCTCTCCAGCTTTAATGTTGCGCAGCGCAGTGAGACACACTTCGTTGTTTTCATTGAATGTAATATGGACATTGTTCTTGAATACTCGGACATTGGGTCCTTTGGCGTCGTTAGCGTATTTTGCCCAACATACAGTGTGCATCGAATCCAAAATACGTCCATCCCATAAACAAACAAAATATTGATCAAATCCCATACCTGCCCGTTTTTTCGCCTCCTTGTCTGACAGTATTTCACCCTTAAAAATTGCTACCGTTTCATCCTCGAAGATATCGATCGCAGTAAACAAACCCAAGCCAGATTGTGGGATTTGCGATGGCTGTTTGAATAGATAATCGCCCTCTGAGGCGCCAAAGTAATTTTTCGTTGTATTCACTGCCATCGTGTGTTGATCGCACAAATGTAGTGTTATCCATTCCCGCCAGTCCCATACTTATCGGGCGATTGAACTGATTCAATAGTGGGTTCAACCATAAAAAACCAATACAAGCAACCTCAACCACCTCAATCTGGTTCTATATTCGTATCAAAGTCTATGAAAATGCGCTTCGCCCTTATTCTTGTATTGCTCAACGCTGCCCTTGTTTGTGTAGCCCAAACAAACTACAATGTGCCTGCAGGCACCATTCAATCGCTCGCTAGACCGATTCAGGCCCAGGGCGGAGGCAATCGTGACATCTTATTTTATGAAGATTTTGCTGGGGGCATTCCAGCTACGTGGGGCAATGATGAAACAGGCGGCGTGGCGTATTGGCAATACCGCGGACTCAATAGTACTCCAAATCTCGAGGTAGGAACCCAAGGATCTTGCTTGCCTGCGGGAGTGCTGGGAGAACCCATTCAAAGTCCTTCACAAGGCAATGGATTTGTGATCTTTGACAGCAACTGGTGGGATAACCCTGATCTCCCTTGTACGCCTGACAATTTCGGCTCAGGGCCTGCTCCCGGACCGCATTATGCCACATTGACCAGCCCCCCTATTGACTTGACCAACCACTTCGCAGTAGGTCTCGAATTTTACCAATACTTCAAAGGATACGATGTGCATGCTTCGCTGGAAATGAGCAACGATGGTGGCAATTTTTGGTTTGAGGTGTATAGCAATGATGCAGCCCCTAATCTAACGGACGTCAACGATTTGGTTCAAATCCCTATCGGAATCTATGCAGGAGGTCTGCCAGATATCCGATTCCGTTTTGTTTTTTCGGGCACGTATTATTTCTGGCAACTCGATGACATCGCGATTGTTACGATCCCTGAATTCGACATGTCCATCACCGACGCCACCTATGGAGCCTTTGATTTGGCAGATCCAGCGCACCCCACAGGATTCGAATTCATGGAATATTCGAGGTATCCGATCCAAATGGCGCCTATGCTCAAATTTTCAGCCACCGCCTTGAATAATGGGATTTACGAAAACCCAGACGTTCGTTTGAATGTAGAAATAACAGATCAAGCAAATAATGCAATTCACACTGCACAGTCTGATGAAGGATTATATGTGTGGCCAGGATCACCACAGCCATTGCGTGCAGGCACCTTTCAGATGCCGGCCACCTTGGGCGAATACCGTGTGCATCAATTCATCACAGGAATGAACAGCGAACTCAACCTAGATAACCAGCGGGACACTACTTTTTTCCAAATCCATGAAGTACAGTATGCGCGTGACCGACTTTTTGCTACGAGTGTCTACTACCCCTCAGAGGATTTCAACGATGTGCCGTATGAGATCGGCAATGTGTTTTTGAATACCGCATATAATATGACGCTTTACAGCTTGAGCGTAGGGATTGGAGTGGGCACTACTACACCAACTACAGTGTATGGTGCGCTTTATGAAATTGATTTTACAAACGAATTACTCACTACACTCATTGCCACAACACAGGCCATTCCAGTCAATGCGCAAATGCTCAATGGATATGCCGATCAAATAATGACGACCTTAACTTTCGATAGCCCGATCGCATTGGAAAACGGCAAAGCCTATTTGGCGATGGCAGGATCCGAAGACGGTGGTAACTTCATGGTGTGCGCGCTGGCAGGCGATGCCCCTGAATATACCTCCTGGGTCCATTTCTACCCAGAAGAATGGCGTTTGGTCAACATGATGCCCATGGTGCGTATGAATTTTGGTGAGTTTGATAGCGTAGAAGAAAATGTGGCAGCGACTACTTTGAAATTGTATCCAAATCCCGCAACGGATCAACTATTTATTCCAACCGAACGTTCATTCGATCAAAGCATCTGTCGTGTTTTGGATTCCGCTGGGCGCGTATTATTGGAAGAGTTCATGACTTATCCAAAGAGCCAAATCGATATAAGTGCGCTTTCTGCTGGAATGTATATCTTTCAGTCTCCTATAGGATGTCGCAGTTTTACGGTAAAGTGATACGTGCTTGTTCTCCTTGTTATTTCGTGCACTTAAATCATAGGAGAGGCGCTGTATGTGCCTTAAATTTGCAGCATGGGCATAAAGAATTCTCTCGCCAATCTTCTGGCCAAACGCACCGCAAAAAAGCTATTGCGAGAGGCTACGAATGCCATTGAATGTCAAGAAAGGCTATTTAAATCATTGATACGAATTGGGCGACACACCGCTTTCGGCAAGGATCATCACTTCGACAAAATACAATCACACAAGGATTTTGTAACACGTGTCCAACCCCAGGAATACGAATATTTCATTCCCTATATAGAGCGAATCAAGGTGGGTGAAGCCGATGTATTGTGGAAAGGTAAGCCGCTGTATCTCTGCAAAACCAGCGGCACCACCAGCGGCACAAAATACATTCCGCTGACCAAAGAAAGTCTGCCCAACCACATTCAGTCCGCCCGCAACGCCTTGCTTTGTTACATTGCAGAAACAGGAAAGGCGGATTTTGTGAGCGGCAAAATGATCTTCTTGCAAGGAAGTCCCCAATTGGATTATTTGCCAAGCGGAATGGCATACGGCCGATTGAGCGGCATCGTGGCCAATCATGTACCTGTGTACTTGCAAAAAAACCGATTGCCTTCGTTTCAAACCAATTGCATTGATGACTGGGAAACAAAAGTGAATGCCATCGCCGAGGAAACAAAGGATCAACCCATGTCGCTCATCAGTGGCATACCCAGTTGGGTTCAGATGTATTTTGAGATCTTATTAAAAAAAACAAATGCCAAATCCATCGCGGAATTGTTCCCGTCTTTCAGCTTGTTCGTTTATGGCGGTTTGAATTTTGAGCCATATCGAGCACGATTCGAAACCCTCGTGGGTAAAGCCATTCCCACCATCGAACTCTATCCCGCTAGTGAAGGTTTTATCGCTTTTCAGGATTCGCAAACGCACGATGGTATGTGGCTCAACGTCAATTCGGGCATTTTTTATGAATTCGTAGAAGCAGACCATTGGGGAAGGCCCGATGCCAAGCGCATCACCTTAGCCGACGTCCGCTTGCATGTCAACTATGTGATCCTGCTCACCACCAATGCCGGGCTTTGGTGTTATTGCATCGGTGACACCATCAAATTTGTATCACTGGCACCACACCGCATCAAAGTCACCGGTCGCATCAAACATTACACCTCCGCCTTTGGAGAGCATATCATTGCGGAAGAAGCCGATGCCGCTATGACGTATGCCTGTCAGCTGATTGAATGCACCGTCGATGAGTTTCATTTGGCACCGCAAGTGAATCCAACACATGGACTGCCTTACCACGAGTGGTTTGTGGAATCCTCATCCACCTTAGACCAAGATGCACTGGCCATGGCCTTGGATCAAAAAATGCAAGCCCTCAATATCTATTACCGTGATTTGGTGGTAGGTCATGTACTACAACCCGCTAAAGTTACGTTGGTACAAAAAGGCGGATTCAATCGCTATATGGCTTCCAAAGGTAAACTTGGAGGACAAAACAAACTGCCGCGATTGAGCAACGATCGCCACATTGCCGATGCGCTCACAAAATTATAAACGACACCTTCGTTGGTTCCTTTGCGTTTGGACCTTGTTGCATGGCGTGTGCTCAGCGCAAGTATCCATTACGCCATCGCGCTTGGACTTTGGTAT
>JAIYCK010000216.1 GCA_027488055.1 Flavobacteriales bacterium
CAAGATGCATGCGATCCAATGCCGGATCAACGCAGAGGACCCGTATAAAAACTTCGCGCCATGCCCAGGTAAAATCACGGCCTATCATAGCCCCGGTGGTCACGGAGTGCGTTTGGATACGCACTCATACGCAGGTTATGTGATTCCACCGCACTACGACAGTATGATCTCTAAACTCATCGTAGTGGCGCAAACTCGCGAAGAAGCCATCACAAAAATGGAAAGAGCATTGGATGAATACATCATCGAAGGCATCAAAACCACCATTCCTTTCCATCAGAAATTGATGAAAAATGAGCAGTTCCGATCAGGAAACTTCACCACCTCATTCATGGATTCCTTTGTAATGGATTGATACAACTCAAATAAAAATTTAAAAGCAGCACTTGGGTGCTGTTTTTTTTTGTCATCGCGACACCATGAATCGGCGTTATTGACGGAAAAAATCAGTTTGATTCGTCAGTTTGGCATAAAACATAGATTGGCATTATATTCACTCTTTGACTGCCATTTAGCACCATTTTCGGCGTGGTGCGTACTACATTTGCGCCGCTATATCCGGGTGAAAAAAGCACCCTCAATTATTGTAAGATTATGTTAGGTACTATCAACAAAATATTAAAAAAATTGGTCGGAGATAAATCCGCCAAAGACCTGAAAGACGTGCAACCAATCATCAGCCAAGTACACGCTGCAGAAGCGCTCTTGCAAGCTAAAAGCAATGATGAGCTGCGTGCAGTGACCCAGCAACTGCGTCAGCGTATCAAAGACAGTATCGCCTCTTTGGAGAATCAGATTGCAAGTTTGAAAGAACAAGCCGAACAATTACCTGGCGAAGAACTCGAACAGCGCGAAAAGATTTATGCTCAAGCCGATAAACTCGAAAAGGAAGTTGATCAACAAATCGAAGCCACCTTGTTGGAAATTCTTCCTGAAGCTTTCGCAGTGGTGAAAGAAACTTCACGCCGCTGGAAGGAACATAAACAAATAGAAGTCACAGCCAATGATTTTGACCGTGCGCTTGCCGCCACAGGAGTCAAAAAGCATATTCAGATCGTAGGAGACAAAGCCATATGGGCCAATCGCTGGAATGCCGCGGGCACAGAAATCGTATGGGAAATGGTACACTACGATGTGCAAATCATTGGTGGTTGGGCCCTTCATACCGGAAAAGTCGCAGAGATGGCAACCGGTGAAGGAAAAACACTTGTGGCTACGCTACCTGTTTTCCTCAATGCAATTGCAGGACGCGGAGTGCACTTGGTGACCGTGAACGATTATCTCGCTCGACGCGACAGCGAATGGATGGGACCGCTTTTCGAATTCCACGGTTTGAGTGTCGATTGCATCGATCGCCATCAACCCAATAGCCCCGCACGCCGAGCCGCATATCGAGCAGACATTACATATGGCACCAACAATGAATTTGGTTTTGACTACTTGCGCGACAACATGGCCACAGAAGCCAACATGCTGGTGCAACGCAAACACCACTTTGCCATCGTGGATGAGGTGGATAGCGTATTGATTGACGAGGCGCGCACACCGCTTATCATTTCAGGACCCACAGCAAAAGGTGACATCCAAGAATTTGACAACCTAAAACCAAAAATTCTGGAATTGGTCAATGCCCAGCGCTCAGCCGCCAATGAATTCCTGACTGTGGCCAAGAAAAAACTGAGCATGGATAATCCTAGCAAAGATGATCTGACCGAGGGTGGATTGGCACTTTATCGCGCGCATCGCAGCTTACCCAAGAACAAAGCCTTGATCAAGTTCTTGAGTGAAGAAGGCATGAAGGCTGCCTTGCTTAAAACGGAGGGCACCTATTTGCAGGACAATCAGCGCGATATGCACAAAGTAGATGCTGAATTATATTTTGCCATTGACGAAAAACACAATTCAGTAGAACTCACTGAGAAGGGCATTCAATTGATGTCTGCGAATATGCAAGACGACAAGTTCTTTGTGATGCCCGATATTGGCGCAGCCCTCGCTGATATCGAACAAGGAGAAGGATCCGAAGAGGACAAGTTGAAACTCAAAGATGCGTTGATGCAAGATTACGCTATCAAAAGTGATCGCATACATACCATCAATCAATTGCTAAAAGCGTACACGCTTTTTGAGAAGGACATCGACTATGTGGTGATCGACAATAAGGTTAAAATTGTTGATGAACAAACTGGCCGTATCATGGAAGGTCGACGCTATTCCGACGGCTTACATCAAGCTATCGAAGCAAAAGAAAGTGTCAAGGTAGAAGCCGCCACACAAACGTATGCCACCATCACCTTGCAAAATTATTTCCGGATGTATCATAAACTTGCTGGTATGACCGGAACCGCAGAAACTGAAGCAGGTGAATTATGGAATATCTACAAGCTCGATGTGATGGTGATTCCGACCAACAGAGCGATTTCGAGAAAAGATCAAGACGATAAAATCTACAAAACAAAACGCGAGAAATACAACGCAGTGATTGACGAGGTGGCCGAATTGAGAGCGGCAGGCCGTCCAGTCCTCGTGGGTACCACCACCGTCGAAGTTTCTGAATTGTTGAGCAAGATGCTCAAATTACGTGGAGTTGATCACCAAGTATTGAATGCCAAATTGCACCAGCGCGAGGCCGATATTGTAGCCATGGCAGGTCGTGCAGGTACTGTAACCATTGCCACCAACATGGCAGGTCGTGGTACCGACATCAAGTTGGGAGAAGGAGTAAAAGACAGCGGAGGATTGGCCATTATCGGTACAGAACGCCATGACAGCCGTCGCGTCGATCGCCAATTGCGTGGTCGTGCAGGTCGTCAAGGTGATCCTGGGACCTCACAATTTTATGTGTCTTTGGAAGACGACCTAATGCGTTTGTTTGGATCGGATCGAATTGCCAAAATGATGGACCGCATGGGCTACAAGGAAGGCGAGGTGATTCAGCACAGCATGATCACAGGCAGCATCGAACGAGCTCAGAAAAAAGTGGAAGA
>JAIYCK010000343.1 GCA_027488055.1 Flavobacteriales bacterium
CCACGGCTTCTGGATTAACTTGTGCCACAATGCTGACATACCCTTCTAGACATAAATCATAGCTTGGTAACGCTACCACATAAGGCGTCGCATATGCCTGAATATCCAAAATATTGCTCTCCAAGACACATGAACCCGTGGTCAAAATACAATAATACGATCCAGGCGAATTGACCTCCAAGGTTTGATTAGTGCCTAATACTTGTCCCAAGGGACCAATCCATTGGTAAGAATCGGCTATCGGACTGATCAGCGTGATGCCCTCATTGGGGCAGAGCACATTGTGACTGGGATTGGTAGATAATTGTGGTGCTGCTGGAAAGGACACATTGATGGATTCGTTGTCATCAGCCGAACAACCATTTTCGTATACGACACTTGCGGCAATACTATAAATACCAGGTCCGGTGACCTCAATACTATTGCTGGTCAAACCTTCCACCCCTGGACCCGACCAAACAAAAGGAGCGTTGGATTGGGCCGTAAAGACCAACGTATCACCCTCGCAAATGAAAGAACTGCCTTGTATGGATAAATCCAAATAGGGTGTATCCAACACCTCAATATACAAAAACAAGGATTGCTCGGGATACCAAATGGTATCATTTGGACATGGATCTTCTATGTGGAAATAGGGCACTGCAATGACTTCATAGTAGCCAGAAGAGTCCGCATAAAAATCATATTCAATAGCAGCTTCTTCTTCCATGGTGATCGTGTCTCCATCCATTACGACAGACCACAATGCATCGGTGTACATTGGAAATTCTAGCTGGTCCAATAAATCGATGATCTCCACGTGCACCATTTCATTGCCGCATATCTCGAGCGTGTCGCCCGATTCGATTGATGCATCTTCGAATTGAAGCAAGGGATCAATCTCATCGAGCGGAACAACGAATTCCACGCCAATGGCATTTACGCCCGTGCAGCCATTTTCACCTTCAATCACATAGGCATAACTTCCACTTACATTCACCGTAATCGAAGATGCATTGATATCTCCATTGGGCGTGGCCCACCATCCTGCTTGTCCATCCTCACTGCTACCGGTCAAAACCACCTCATTGGGGGCGCACAATTGAATTGGATTGGCATTGGGTGGTTGCGACACGTTGATTCCTTCGTCGTCCGTAATGAGCGGAACGGGTATCGGTAACACTGTTACAAATAGACTGTCAAGGTGACTGCTGCATCCATCCTCGCGCTCGGTGGTCCAAGTCACCCACCCTGTCTCGGTCACATCCTGAAACATGGCATGCGATCCATTCTGCCATGTGGTATTGTATTCTGGACCTATGAAGCAATTCGATCCAGTATTGGTCAAACCAAACACACGCAGCTCATCGCAACCCGTTGCAGTTTCTGAGCATTCGAGTGGCTCATTGGACGTGCTGATGCAAGTGTTTTCAATATCAAAAGTGCAATCTGCGCGCGAATAAAAATCATAATGAGGAGCCATGGCATTGTATAGTCTTCCAATATACATATCGCGATTACCAGCTGATTTGACATGTACAAATTCGCCATAGGGCGAGTAACCACAAAGGCCCGGTAAAGTATTGGGATATTCGTATTCCAATCCCGTGGTGGCATTAAACAATGTTGCATTGATCGCAAAAAGGTCATTCATCTCAGGCACGTTGAAAATCTTGTCAAAACTTCCTGTCATCACCACATCATCTTGTCCATTGGCCGCAACGCCATGACAAACATCTTCTCCAGGCGAGGCGTATTGCCTCATCCACTGACGCTCTCCTTGCGCATTATAGGATGCACCGAAACTGTCTTTGAATCCCGCACTATTGAATAATCCCGAGCCCAATTCCAACGCATATTCATCCATGATGCATTGAAAAGTTCCGCCGAGGTACACCAGACCATCGGCCACATCCATTGCACGAAAACTGACATAAGACGAGCTTCCATCTTCGATGCCCCACGTGACTGAACCATTGGTGGTCAACTTACCCAAGAATCCACTAAAGCTCGATACAGCGGGGACCACGATGGAATTGGATCCAAAATAAATCATTTGACCGATGCTCTCCCCAGCCACATACACAGCGGCTCCATCTACACAGAGGGCATACGGCAGCACTTGTGTGGCTCCCAATTTCACAAACCACTGCTCGACTCCTAAAGGAGAATATTTTACAACAAAGCCCGCATTTTCGATGGTATTGTCGTGCATCACATCAAATGTGATATCATTTGTAAATTGACCTGTGACATAGACATTGCCACTCGGATCCACATCGATGTCCATACCCCGGTCGTCAAACGCCCCACTGCCTATTTCCACCCACTGCCATTCACCCGAGCTATTCAACTTGGCCGTAAAAACGTCGGGACTCGGGATGTTTCCGCCCTCGCCATTCATGGAATTGACAATAAAATTTCCGAATTGTGCTTCTCCTTTAAACTCCCCTGTGACCAATACATCGCCATTGGCAGCGAGTGCCACACCATAACCCGCATCTCCGTAATTTCCACCAGCGGATTTGGCCCATAAAACATCTCCAAAGGCATTCATCTTGACAATAAATACGTCACCGCTGTCTGCCGCGCTTAATTGAATATTTCCAAAATTCACCGTATTGTAGAAAAATCCTGTAACTACAATTTCCTCATTGGAGCAAGCAATACTCAACGCCCTATCTGTACCTGTACCCCCAAAACGATTGGACCACTGCGGATTCCCATCGTTGTCATAGGCCACCACCACCGCATCACTCATGCCGGCACTTGAATAACTATTGATTTGAAAAGAAGCGTTGCCCGAAAAATAGCCCGCTAGATAGTTGTTGCCCAAGGGTGAGACCGCCACATCCATCGCTTCATCCAAATTGGATCCACCCGCTCGACGAAGCCAATTGTCCTGCGCGTCAGCAGTCTGATTGAGCAGCAAGAGCAAGCAAAAGATCATTGCTTTTTTTGCAATAAGCCAAAAAGAAATGTGGGCGGTACTTAAGGGCATTCGCAGATAAATATAAGACAATACATTCAAGTACTTTCCTCCCCTCCCGAATTCAGAGCAAATCCCGGTTATTCGTAGCGCAAAGCATCGATTGGATCGAGGTTGGCCGCTTTCCGTGCTGGATAATATCCACTGATCACGCTCACAAAAAAGCAAATCGTGACGCCTAAAAAGATCCAAAGCCACGGAATAGTGAAAGGTGTTTCGATAATGAGCGAAACGATATTACCTGCTAAAATCCCGAGCACAATACCAATGACACCTCCGATCTGACCGATCAATATGGCTTCGATCAAAAACTGTCGTCGAATGATGGTGGACGATGCGCCAATGGCCTTGCGGGTGCCGATTTCGCGCGTCCGTTCGGTGACAGACACCAACATGATATTCATGAGTCCAATGGCTGCTCCCAGCAGTGTAATCACCCCAATGACCGATGCTCCCATGGTAATACCAGAAATCAATTCATTCAGGTCTTGCGCCATGCGATCGCTTTTGATCAGCTCAAAACTCTCAGGCTCTGAAAGTGCATCCTCCCGCACGATCCTCATCCAACCGGCGGCCTCGGACATAGCTTTGTCCAATTGGGTCACATCATTGACCCGCACGTTGATCCGGTATTCGGTGTCCTTATTATTGAAGTTTTTGCGGACATTGCTCACCGGTATCAGGCACTGATTGTCCCCTGCGATGCCGAGTGTATTGCCTTTGGATTCGAGCACACCCACAATCTCATATTGAAATTGACCGATATACATTTTCTCTCCAATCGGCATGGGCTGATCCTTGAAAATTTTCTTGATAATGTCTTGACCCAAAATCACCACATTGCTCCCATTGGCTAATTCAGAAGGCGCCAAATTGCGACCAGCCTCTAGCGTAAAACCCGATAAATCTAGATACGATGGGTCGCAGCCTATGACCTTTACGTTGGGATTGGACTCTTCCCCATTGGCTTTCAGTTGAGCGTTATAAGAAGCCACAGCTGACATGCTCACATTGGCGTCAAATTTAAACCTTTCCAAAAAGGCTGCAGCTTGCTCGTAGCTAATAACCTCGCTCACGCGCTGGCGCATCCCATGCCGACCTCCTTGTCCCATGACGCCAGCAGAATAGATCGTAAACGTATTGCTTCCCATGCGGGAGAATTCCTGATTGACCTTGTTTTCCAATGCTTTGGTGGCCGTTATCATCGCCACCAAGGCCATGATACCGATGGCTATAATAGCCACAGTAATCACAGTGCGTAGCATTTGGCTGCCCAGTGAGCGCCAAGCGATGCGGAGATTTTCGGTATTGGTTTGGACATTCCATTTCATAGGCCATACAAACCTACGGAAACCCAAGGTTTGATGCACATAAAATACACCAATGGCAATCCACGCTTCAGAATGGATCATACCAGCGTGCAAAAACCCACCTTGGACTGATCTTGCATCAGTCCTTGGCCAAAAAAACGAGCTGAAATTCGGGTATCCTGCACTACATTCGCGGCAGTAAAAATTCTGCAAAATCCATGAGTAAAGTTTTCGATCTCGACATGATTAAAGCGGTTTACAGCCGTTTTCCAGAGCGTATTGCCGCAGCACGCCAAGTGGTAAATAAGCCCTTAACCCTTACCGAAAAAATATTATATGCCCACCTTTGGGAAGGCGCAGCCAAAGAGGCCTATTCCCGCGGTGGAAGTTATGTGGACTTTGCGCCAGATCGCGTGGCCATGCAAGATGCCACTGCGCAAATGGCTTTGTTGCAATTTATGCAGGCAGGTCGCAAGCAAGTGGCCGTGCCGAGCACAGTGCACTGCGATCACTTGATCCAAGCCCGCGTAGGAGCTGGACAAGATCTACAAGAAGCAGTCAACAAAAACAACGAGGTATTTAACTTTTTGTCATCTATCTCCAATAAATATGGTATTGGTTTTTGGAAGCCAGGCGCGGGAATCATTCACCAAGTGGTGCTTGAGAATTATGCGTTCCCTGGAGGAATGATGATCGGTACCGATTCACATACGGTGAATGCCGGTGGATTGGGCATGGTGGCCATCGGAGTTGGTGGTGCCGACGCGATGGATGTGATGGCAGGTATGGCTTGGGAACTCAAATTCCCCAAATTAATCGGAATCAAATTGACCGGCAAACTGTCAGGATGGGCCTCTGCAAAAGATGTGATTTTGAAAGTAGCTGGCATCCTCACTGTAAAAGGTGGAACCGGTTGCATTGTAGAATATTTCGGCGAAGGCGCTGAATCATTGAGTTGTACTGGTAAAGGCACCATTTGCAA
>JAIYCK010000364.1 GCA_027488055.1 Flavobacteriales bacterium
AATCCCGAAGAACTCGAAATGGCGCTGCATACCCGTGCACAAAATTTGTTGGCTCAAAACGATATTGAGAGCGCTTGGAAAACATTGTTAGCGTTTAATAATTAGAATTACAATATGCGCAAAACATTATTTTTGGACCGCGATGGAGTGATCAATCACGACCCAGGGGACTACACCATGAGCGTGGAAGAATTTGTGCTATTGCCAACCACCATCCAAGCACTGAAGTCCGCAGCAGATAAAGGCTATCAGATCATTGTAATTACCAATCAAGGGGGCATCGCCAAAGGGCTTTACGACCACGCTGAGGTGCACCGCATGCACGCCAAACTTCAAGCAGCTTGTCGCGAAGCGGGTTGCGAGATCACTCATTTTTATTACTCCCCACATCACCCCGACTTCAGCAAGTCACTTACACGCAAACCGAATGCTTTGTTGATGGAGCGAGCCATTGCGCGCTATCAAGTGGATACCGCGCAGAGTATCATGATTGGTGACAAATTACGAGACATTCAATGTGCAGCCGCAGTAGGTGTAAAAGGCATTCAAATTCCAACAAACGACGATTTAATTACGTATGTTAGCGCTTTGAATTAAGGAAGGAATGAGTTACGTTTTTCATAGAGGCGAATACATCAACGAAAATCAGGCGATCATCGCAAAGGATAATCGTGCCTTTCGTTTTGGAGACGGCTTTTTCGAGACGATTCGAGCCTACAATGGCCAACCTCTGTTTCTCGAGCATCATTTCTCACGTATCACCGATACCATCAAAGCTTTTAAATACAAACCGGCCGAGAATTTCAGTCTTGATTTGTTGCGCAACCAGATCACCGGCCTTTTGCAACGCAATGGTATCACTGCTGGCGGACGCATTCGGATTACCTTTTATCGCCGCGCCATGGGTTTTTATTTGCCCAAAGGTGACGACTTGAGTTACCTTATCGAGGCAGAGGCGCTGATGGAAAACGATTTTCAAATGAGTCCTGCGGGCAAGACGGTGGATATTTTCGCTGACTTCAAAAAGGAGGTCAACAAACTATCTGGTTTCAAAACTTTGAATGCCCAATTGTATGTCATGTCAGCCCTCTATGCAAGAGACAAGGGTTTCGATGAGGCACTGCTGCAAAACAGCAAGTTTTCAATTATAGAAGCGACCACTTCAAATATCTTCATCGTGAGCAATGGTGTACTCTACACCCCTACCTTGGAAGATGGTTGCATCGCAGGAACCATGCGAATGAACGTCATCAACCTCGCGCTAGAAAACAAAATAAAAGTGTACGAATGCACCTTGAATCCGCACAATCTGCTCAGTGCCGATGAAGTGTTTTTGACCAATGCTATTCGAGGTATTGAGTGGGTAGTCGCTTACAAAACCAAGCGCTATTTCAATGAAATGTCGAAAAAATTGCTGGCCATTCTCAACGAATCAGCGGCACAATACGGCGCAAAATAAATTGGTGCATTAATTCATCTTCACACGTGGATCGATCCATGCATAGAGCAAGTCGACCAAAAGACTGATAATCACAAAAGCAAACCCAATGGTAATTACTCCTCCCATCACCACGGGCAAGTCCCGCGATTCAATTGCATTGAACATTTGCTGACCCAGTCCCTTCCAGCCAAATACAAATTCCACAAAAACAGCACCTGCGAGCAAAGATGCAAACCAGCCGCTAACCGCTGTAATGACTGGGTTGAGCGCATTGCGCAAGCCATGTACCAATATCACACGGCGCTCTGACAAGCCTTTGGCGCGTGCCGTTCGAATAAAATCTTGTTGCAACACATCGAGGATTGAACTGCGTGTCAATTGTACAATCACACTAAGCGGACGCACCATCAGGGTGATCATGGGCAGAATCATATTTTTAACATCTAAGTACTCTCCTTCCCACACATTGACGGATGTCATGCTTCCCGTCATTTGAAGACCTGTGCCCGGCAAGTGCCAAAAATACCATTCGGGCGCACCCCACGTTGCCACCAATGCCGCTCCGACCAATCCCATCATCACACGTCCCCCATGCGTTGGTATGGTTTTACCCCATTTGGTCATGCTTACCGCCAGCCAAATCACAACAAACAGCAAGGGCAACCAAGGTATTTCGATCGCTTCACGCCAACGTATGGCCCCAAAATAGGCCACCAACATGGCCACAAAAAAAGATGGACCCGCCATGCCCAAAGCCGAGACCAACAGCATCAATTGATCATAAAACCCATCCTTATTCAATGCCGCGATCAAGCCCATTCCCAGACCAATGAACAGCGACAAAAGGATCGACGTGACTGCCAATAAAATGGTGCCCGGCATGACCTCACCCAGCAAGGTACTCACCGACTTATCGGACAGAAAGGACCGCTTGAGATAGGGCGATTTGAGATACAATGCCATGCCATTGGAAGGCCAGATTTTAGCTCCGTGATACACCTTGGGATCAAAATACAATCGATGTGTGCTATCAGAGGCATGATAGATTGCGATCGGTGACAAGTCATTGAGATAGTAGAGATAGCGCTGCCCCAAAGGCAAATCAAGGTCTAATTTGCGCCGAATGTTCTGAACCATTTCTTCGCTGGCATTGTCGCCCACCAAACTGCGCACGGGGTCACCTGGAGTAAGGTTGAATAGAAAAAACACCACTGTGACCACTCCGATCAAGACAGTAATGCCGTACCCTATTTTGCCAAGCAGCCAACGCATGTTACAAATGAAATGAAAGTAAACAAGCGATTGAGTTCGCTGGCTGAAGAGTTATTCACCATGAATTGATGGCGCCTCGCTCAACTGAATTAGAGCAAACACAGCATAATTCAGTATGTCTCGATATCCGCTATCGATACCTTCGCTGACAATGGTTTGACCGCTGTTGTCTTCAATTTGTTTGATGCGCAACAACTTCATCAAAATAAGATCTGTAAAAGATGAAACGCGCATATCGCGCCATGCCTCTCCATAATCGTGATTCTTATTCATCATCAGATTTTTGGTAATCTTGATTTCTGCATCATAGTGTGCCAACGCCTTTTGATCATCCCAATCCAAGTCCTCGGTGCTACCGCATTGTAATTGGATGAGCGCCATAATCGAGTAATTGATGAGACCTACAAATTCATCGTGAACACCTTCGCCCACCTTTGAAAATCCATTTTGCTCCAAGGTACGAATGCGCTGCGCCTTGATGAAAAGCTGATCAGTGAGGCTCGTGGTGCGCAAGATGCGCCATGCAGTGCCATAGTCTTTGGTCTTTTTGCCAAATAAATTTCTGCAATCTTCAATGATGCGGTCGAATTGTTGGGAAGTATCTTTCAATGCGTGGAGTCGGTTGAATTAGTCGCTGTAAAATTGCAGCACATGACGCGTGTAGCCAAATAAAGCACGAAGAATGTTGCCAACAAATGAACAATCTGCTGCCTCAACCCCATGTGCTTCAAGTCAAAGGCCGCTTATGGTCGTTGGAGCACCCTCAAATTATGGGCATTCTCAATGTGACCGACGACAGTTTTTACGCGGCCAGTCGCATTTCCGCCGATCAATGGGTCGAGCGTGCCTCCAAAATGATGGAGTCCGGTGCTGCGGTGCTTGACATTGGCGGTCAAAGCACACGCCCGGGTTCAGAACGTATCGGTTGTGGAGAAGAATTGGATCGGGTGCTGCCTTGTGTTGCTGCCATTTCAGATGCCTTCCCCCACGCACTGATTAGTATTGACACCTACTACGGTCAAGTAGCCACAGCCGCCGTGCAAGCCGGAGCCTGTATGATCAATGACATCAGCGCAGGTCAACTCGACCCCACCATGTGGACCGCCGCTGCGCAATGCCAAGTGCCCTATGTCTTGATGCACATGCAAGGAGAACCTGGTCATATGCAATTGCAACCGCATTATGAACATATTACTCAGGAGGTTTTTCGTTTTTTGTCTGAAAAAATTGTTGCACTGCGCAGCCTTGGTGTCAAAGATATTTTGGTCGATCCGGGGTTTGGATTTGGCAAAAAAATGGAGCACAACTATCAATTGATGCGGGAGCTTGCTGTTTTCAAAGCCTTGGATGCGCCTTTGATGGTAGGTGTCAGTCGCAAAAAAATGATCCAAAACCTTACAGGCACCGATGCCAATCACGCCCTCAACGGCACCACCGCTATGCACATGATGGCCTTGGTGAACGGAGCCAACGTCTTGCGTGTGCACGATGTGCAAGAAGCTGCAGAGGCCATCAAAGTATTCGAAGCCGTCATTTGATCCCCAAAAACAAAAAAAGGCTTACCTGATCGGTAAGCCTCCATGAATGTGTTTTGGTGGAGATGTATTACTTTACCTCTTCCACTTGCACTTGGTCGTATGCAGCGCATGAACCGTGGCCAGTAGAACAAGAGTTGAATAATACGCCCAGTGTCAAAAGTCCAAGAAATACGATGATCAATCTCTGAAGCACCGCATGTTTCCAATCGTGTGATGTTTGCATAACTTGTTAGGTTTTGTTTAGGTAAACTATTTAAAGTTACTTCCTCTTACGGCAAGACAACTCCAAGAGTTACATTCGACGTGATTATTTTTTTTATGTTCCAATGCCTCGTATATGGCAACCTATACAATAACTCAAAATGATTGGAAAATATTGCGCAACAACTCTCATGAATTTCTTAAACAATAGCATAAAAAAAGCCGTGATTTTGGATCACGGCCTTCTTATTGGTTAAATCTATAGAATTTGAAACAAAGTTTGCTGACTCAGTCGAGCGCACTCAAGGTTTCATCACAAGCCATAATGAGCTAATGCTCACTAGTACAATCATCCATTTTCGGAGGGTGATGAAAGAGATACGTTCTGTGTACATGACATTTGGTATTTGGTTTCAAACGTGTGGCTTACAGGCTTCGACGTTTTGATTTTCTACCTCAGTCAGCTACAAATTGTTTCAGTTTTTCGGGATAAAATTGTTTTTTGCAGCCAAAAGCGTGTTTGAAAGCAACGAAACAATAGTCATTGGACCAACACCACCTGGCACTGGAGTGATAAAAGAACATTTAGGTGCAACTTCATCAAAGGCCACATCACCGCACAGACGAAAGCCTGTTTTCTTAGAGTTATCAGGCACACGTATGATACCCACATCAATTACCACAGCACCTTCCTTTACCATGTCGGCCTTTACAAATTCAGGTTGACCGATAGCCGCGATGAGAATATCCGCTTGCCTACATAAATCCGCAACACCATGCGACTTGCTGTGAACGACGGTCACCGTACAATTGCCTGGTTGCGCATTGCGTTGCATGAGTAGATTCATGGGCATGCCCACGATATGAGACCTACCCAAAATCACACAATGTTTGCCAGTGGTAGGGATATTATACCTTTCTAACAAAGTCACGATTCCAGCGGGTGTGGCGGGTAAAAAACAAGGCAATTGAAGGGCCATACGCCCGATATTTTCTGGATGAAAACCATCGACATCCTTTTTGGGATTGACCGCTTGCAAGATTTTCTTATCATCGATGTGCGCAGGCAAAGGCAGTTGTATGATATAGCCATCGATCTCTGAATCGTTGTTCATTGTATGCACGATGTCCAGCAGCTCTTGTTCAGTGCAATTGCTTGACTTGTGGACCAATGTGGATGTGAAACCAACTTCTTCGCAGGCTTTAACCTTGGCGCCTACGTAGGTCATACTTGCTCCATTCTCGCCCACCAAAATGGCAGCCAAATGAGGTCGCTTACCATTTTGCTCAACCATTGAGGCCACTTCTTGTGCTATTTCCCCTTTGATGGTGCGCGCTGTGAGATTGCCGTCAAGTATTTGCATTTTGACACTAAAGTTGATTTGATGCGCAATATGGCAGCGAATGCACAGGTAGAAAAACAATTTTCTCAAAATTCCATGAACAACCATTGCATTCTTATGCCTCCCGGAAGGGAGTTTAGGGTGGTTATCGGTATATTGCAAGGGCTTTTTTAGCTTATAAAAAATTACTTGGTGTAAAAACTACACTTTCATAGATTTGACAAAACAATTGAGCACAATGAAATATTTTTTCAGTTTTTGTTTGGGAATAAGCACGTGCCTCGGCGCATGGGCTCAGATTTTATCTTCGATTCCTGAATTCCCGACACAAGACAGTCCATTTACGGTGTACTACGATGTCACCAATGGAAATGGCGCAATCAGCTTAGGTACCATTCCTGTATATGCGCATACTGGCATTGTAACCCAATCCGATGCCGACGCGTGTATCAACAACTGGCAATACGTGCAGGGCAATTGGGGAACTGCTGATCCCAATGTAGCCATGACACCAGTGGGCATTGGCACAGGAATACACAGTATTTTGATTGATCCACAGTCCTTTTACAACTATCCCAACAACTTCGACCCTGGCCGATTGATGTTTGTTTTCCGCAATCAGAGTGGATCCGTGGTAGGGCGCAATTCAGACGGAAGCGATATTTTCCTGCAATTGTATGAACCCGGATTTCACGCAGAAATCAAACGACCCTATGAGAGCATCGAATTTGCTGCAGCCAATGAGCTCATTGAGATCCATTGTGCGACCTCTGAAAATGCTGCTTTAAGTTTGTTGGTCAATGGAGTTGAGGTGGCTTCGGCCGCAAGTGGAATGAGTTTGGATTACAACTTCCAGGAGAGCGTGAGCGGTTCTTATCAAATCGACTTCAGTGCCGACAATGGCCTTACCACCCTTACCGACGGTATGGTAGTGAACATCAACCCAAGCCCAATCGTGGAGAACCCACCAGCAGGCACGGTAGATGGTATCAATGTGGTTGGAAGTAATTCAGTGGTACTTCGATTGTATGCGCCCAACAAAGATTTTGTCTACGTCCTTGGCGACTTCAATAACTGGTCGTTTGACAGCAACTACATGATGAAGCGCAGTGCAGATGGCAATACCTATTGGATTCAAATTGATAATTTAGATCCTACTACACTCTACCGTTTTCAGTACAGCATTGATCTCGAAGATTTGCGCATTGCAGATCCATACAGCGAATTGATTTTGGATAGTTGGAATGATCCCTACATTCCTGCGACCACTTTTCCTAATTTGCCAGACTATCCCTCTTGCAGCACCTCCCAAGCGATTGGCACTTTTCAAATCAATGAACCTGCGTTCAATTGGACCGATGCTTCTTTCACTCGCCCTCCAAAAGAGCGTTTGATTATATATGAATTGCTCGCACGCGATTTTACAGAAGCGCGCAACTACCAAACCATGTTGGACACACTCGATTATCTTGATCAATTAGGAATTACTTGCATAGAATTGATGCCCATCAACGAGTTTGAGGGCAACGATTCTTGGGGTTACAACCCATCTTTCTATTTCGCACCAGACAAAGCTTATGGCACACCTGAATCGCTCAAAGCGTTTGTGAATGAATGTCACAATCGTGGGATTGCGGTAGTGATGGACATCGCCCTCAATCATAGTTTTGGCCAAAGCCCGATGGTGCGTATGTATTTTGATCCCGAAGCGGGCGATTACGGTCAGCCCACGGCAGAAAATCCATGGTACAACGAAACCCCTAAACATGACTTCAATGTGGGTTATGATTTCGATCACGAGAGCACCCAAACACGCAATTTTTGCAAGCGAGTGCTCGGCTATTGGATGGATGAATTTCATATCGACGGTTATCGATTCGACTTATCGAAAGGGTTTACTCAAAACTATACATTGGGCAATATTGGTGCATGGGGCGCCTATGACCAAAGCCGGGTAAACATTCTAACCGATTATTACAATCACATGCAAAGCGCTGAGCCGGGCAGTTATGTCATACTCGAACATTTTGCCGACAACAACGAGGAGACAGTGCTCGCCAATGCTGGTATGATGCTTTGGGGCAAGATGACTACACAATATGAGCAAGCCAGCATGGGATACTCCAACAACGCTGATTTGAGTTGGGGAAGCTATCAAAACAGAGGTTGGAATAACCCACATCTCATCACCTTCGCTGAAAGCCACGACGAAGAACGATTGATGTATAAAAATATTGAATTCGGAAACGCCAATGGCAGCTACAACATACAGAGCTTGAATACTGCGTTGGATCGTCAGGAATTGGCTCATGCATTTCTTATTCCAATACCAGG
>JAIYCK010000157.1 GCA_027488055.1 Flavobacteriales bacterium
ATTAACTCGTGGTTTGGTCCCCAAAAACATGAAGACATGAACATATCCACGCCATGGTCCGTGTAAAGAATCACTGGCAATGGAACAGAAACATGACCGAAAAGGTGAATGGAATGGGCGTCTTGCAAGTGATGAGCGATCATTTCGCCCGCATTGAATTCAGCACCCTCTTCACTAGAGGAAGCGTTGGCATTCATAAAATTGAAAACCAAAAGAATCGTAGATAGAATACGAGCGGCGAAATTGCCTTTACTTGAGATGCTATTCGAATTGATTTTCATGCAGTATTTGCCTCTAAAAATGCGCGGCAAAAGTAAGCATGCTTTCCCCTTGAATGAAGGATGTGTTGATTTTTTTTTTAATCTTTTCGCAAAGGCCTGATATGCCTAGGATATAGGATGACTTTTTTGCACAAATGACATTGCAATTTCAAGCCAAAAGGGCGGATAGGTTGTGTCGTGTTCCTGTGGAGATGCATTTGTTGTCATTCCATCGCGCTGCTTATTTCTTAATTGGCTTCATAAAAGGCATTAGCAATGCAACGGTATAAATGATGTAAATAGCGAATACACCCAATGCGACCATCAGTTTCTGTGAGCGATCGATGTACAGATAGATACCCAGAAAAGCCATTGTAGCGAACATTTTGATGGCTGTGGTGCCCATGATGGCCGTTGCAAATCGGCGCGGATTGGCCTTGAGCGATGCATCGAGATAGTTAAAGAGCAGCATGGACAGCAGTGCATATCCGACAATGGCTCCAAAAATAACGGTTGGCAGCTGCATGGGCGACCATTGTCTGATGCCGATATATGCAAGACAAAGGACAGCAAACGCGACTCCTAGATTGTAATAAAATTGCTTTTTCATGTTATTTGACTTTGGATAGATCACGGACTACGTTATAGACCGCTATGATCACGGCAAAGAGCGACAATGCCAGTGTACACCAAGGTGTTTTGAGTGCTAGCCTTTGATCCAGATACTTGCCCAACCAAACACCCGCTAGAATGGTAATGCCCATTTGAAAAGCCATGCTGCTGTAGCGCAGAATGCCATTAGTATTGCCCTGCTGCTTCCCTTGGGGCATTGTCGTTGTCTTTCCTGAGTTCTTTGACTTTTGCGCCCATGTTACAAGCACCAGTGAATGCAGCTCCCGGCTCAATGGCCAATTTATCCGTAAAAATATCTCCTTCCACTTTGGCAGCTCCCTTTAAACTCAAGAGTTGCTGAACCATGAGCTTACCGATGACCAAGCCTTCGATTTCAGCATTTTGACAGTGCACATTCCCTTCAATTCTGCCCGCAGGACCTACGACCAAGCGTCCTTTGGTATTCAATTCCCCCTTGAAGGATCCATCGATGCGGATGTTGCTTTCACATTTGATTTCGCCTTCGATCGACGTGCCCTCCACAATGCGGTTGATGGCCAAATCGGTTATGACTTCATTGTTTCTTGCCATTGATTTTTTGTTTTGATTGAACATGCTCTGTAATCATTAGTCCACGTAGTGCTGCACATAAAAAGCCATGTACGCCTCGAGGTCTTTGGTTTTGAACAAAGCTATGTAATTCTGTTTGGATATTAAGAACAAATGAGAAGCACTGCCATTTAACTCGGTCAGTTTCGTCTCATCCGCCACAAAAGTACCCTCATACGCCTTGGCTTCGTCCCAGACTTTGAATGATTTGACCAAGATGAGGTGATTGTCTTTATTCAGCAGATTATTGGTGACCTTGAGTTGAGCCGACGTGTATAGCGTATTGTTAAAATCGGTCACCGCCGCTTTCGACTTATTGATATCGGTGCTCGCTACAGGCAAAATCACCGCGAAATAGTGCTCGGCTTCTGGATCGAATTTGAAAGGGGATGTCGCATCGCTTGGTTTGGAGTCGGCACCTGAAGTACCATTGCCCGGATCGACTGGATTCTTGGGGTCCGATGTAGCTGCTTTGGCACTATCAGCCTCATTCGGTTTGGCAGGCACTTCGACCATGGTTTTGAGTAGCTCATTCGCACGCTTGCCTTCCTCTGTGCCACCGCACGAAGCCGCTAGCGCGTTGAGTTCCCGCTGGTAGTTTTCTTTGATACCATAGGGTGCATCTGAATAACCGATACACACCGCGCGCAGCAGTTTGTATTTGCACAACAAACTATTTTCGGGCTGTGAGGCAATGATCGTGTCGCATGCTAGCTTGGCAGTCACATAATTGCGTGAAGCATAGGTGGCATAAACCGTCTGGTACTTGGCGTTTTCCTCTGCTTTCTTCACATCTTGCATATCCAGGTATTCCGGATTGTCTACCAGCATGGCCCAGTCCGAGCCAGGGTATTTGCTTTTTACTTGGTCACCCCAGTATTTTGAATTGCACGTACTGCAGAATGGATTTTTCTTGAAGCCCTTTTGTTGTTCTTTGAATAACCACGTCCTAAATAATTGGTAGTGGGCAGTTGGATGAAATGCGCTTTCATTGAGATTGGTCACCAATTGTTCCCATGAATTGATTGCGTTGTCTTCATCCTCTAGCTTTTCCTTGTAGATGACGCCTGCATTGTAATAGCCTTCCGCAGCGTCTTTCAGCATGCCATTCAGACGAGCCTCATCATCACAGGGCAACTGAGCCAACAGGTCCTCTTTGGAAGATGTGGCATAGGGATCTTCCGTAGGTGCATTCGGGTCAGGACTCACTTCAACCGCGGTTATTTCCTCTTCGCCAGGTCCAAAATTTTGAGACAACTTGCTCTGCAAACGCCAATTGTCCTTGAGCGGTCTTCCTCCCCAAACCTCGTCGAAGGTGGATTTGCCTTTGCCTTTGAGTGATTCATTGTAGGCCCAAAAAGTTCCGGTGACCCCTGCATTTGCGTTTTTCGCCGCCAACTCTTTGGCCTCTTTGTCCCTTTGCTTCTGCAACTCCGCTTCCTGCTTGAGTTTTTCAGCAATATCAGCCGCTCGCTTTTCTCGCTCTGCATCTGGCAAAGCGCAGATTCTTAAAATGCTATCGTTGCGCTCTATCAGACCCAAATTAACGATCAGCTCAGTGAGGCTTTCGGCCCTTGCTTTGATCTCTGAGTAGCGCTCGTGTACCTCTGTGATCTTGGTCAGGGTGCTGTCATAGTTCGACTGCGCTTCCGCATACTGCCTTTGGTTAAAATACAAATCCGCCAGACGCAAAAATGTTTTGGCCTTCATCTTTGGGTTGTCCACGTTGGCTTCTATACTTTGCCGGTAAAAAGCAATGGCTTCAGGGCGCTGCTGCTCTTCGAAGGCAATATCCCCGAGGGCGTAATAAATTTGATCCCGGTAGTTGATGTTCTTTTCATCCTTCAGCATTTTGAACAGCTGCTTCTTGATCTCTGCAGAGCTACCACCTTGGCGGCTGAAGGAAAGCGCTTTGTTGATACGCGCCTGAAATTCCAACTCATACACTGGCTTTGACTTGATGCACATGTCAAACATGGTCATCGCATCGTCTGGCTTTTGCAGTTCTTGTTGAATTTGTGCTAAAATGAAGTAAGGACGCGCTTTATCTCTTTTTTTAGTGATATTGCGGAGCGCCAACTCCAGATTTTCTGCTGCTTTATCGAGTTTGTCTTGATGGAGAAAGGCATCAGCAAGCACCAAGTAATAATCAGCAAGAAGCGCTTTGTCCATATCCGGTTTGGGTTCGATACGAGCAAGTGACAATACCGCTTTGGTATATTCCTCTTGTGCTATATGCACTCTTGCTTGCCATGTGGAGGTGCGTATATCCGTTTCAGGATCCTTGTATTTGCGATTGACATAATTGAATATGTCCAATGCCTTGTAGTAACTCTGTTTGTAGAAGTAGGCCCGGCCAATGACCATGTGATTTTCATCGATCCACTTGTTCAGCACAGGTTTTTTCTTCGCCTTTTTCGTGTCATCCTTGATCGTATGGCGCGCAATTACCTTTTCACACTTTGCGATGGCCTTTTCCATGTCAGCAAAAACTGCGGTGGCCGATTCCTTGTCCCCATATATAAAAATGGGTAAAATTTTATCATAGTCCTCCTTGTAAGAAGCACTCAAGGTTTTTTGTCCCTTTTTGATTAACTCTTCAGCATTGAAATAACCATTGTAGTGCGCGGTTGTGTTGTGATACATGCGCGTCACAGTACCATCTTTTTTGGTACTACATGACCACGTCATCAACGCAATGAAGAGGGTGCAAAGGAGGGCGTATATCCTATTATTTTTCAAGAATCTAAAATTTAAGGCAGCGAATAAACTCAATTTCGGCAAAAATATTTCATTTTTGCTGTTGCAACTTACAATAAATACAGCTCACGGGCAAAATCGATTAAACCACTATGGTGAATAAGCCACAACCAAAGGCCAAAAAACTCATGAAAAAACTGAAGAGCCGTTTTCGGCTCACGGTATTGAATGAGAAGACCTTTGAAGAGCAATTTAGTTATTCCCTTACCCCACTCAACCTCATTATCCTATTTGGAGGGTTTTTGGTAGTGTTTGGCACTTTGTTTTATTTATTGGTTGCATACACACCGATCAAAACGCTCTTGCCAGGATATAGCGACGGCAGTTTCAATACAGAAGCGATGGAGGCCCGCATGCGCGTGGACTCGCTCACTGAGATAAGTCGCGAGAAAGATCGTTATATGGCAGATCTCAGGGTGATTTTATCTGGCGGAAACCTATCCAATGCTGCCGATACAGGGGCGCATCAAATTGAAGAAGCGAATTTGAATTACCGTGTGAGCGACATCGACGAGGCATTGCGCGAGCAGATCACAGAAGAAGATCGATTTAGCATTCAGGCTTTGGATAATGCAAAGAAGACCTCCAATGGCTTGCTGCTTTATCGGCCCGTAAATGGCACCATTAGCAATGGTTTCAATCCAAAAGGTGGACATTACGGCATTGATATCATCGCTCCCAAAGAGGACCCGGTGAAAGCTGTATTGGACGGAACAATTGTTTTTGCTGGCTTTACCTCCGACGGTGGCAATGTCATCCATATTCAACACAACAACAACATGATTTCGGTGTATACACACAACTCCGCGCTCCTCAAAAAGAGTGGGGACCGTGTTAAAGCAGGAGAAAGTATCGCCTTTATAGGAGATAGCGGTGAATACAGCGAAGGGCCGCATTTGCACTTTGAACTCTGGGAAAATGGCGCTCCAGTCAATCCCGAGGACTATATTCAACTGGACTGAGCGTCAGTCCTATTCCATTATGATCATCCGCACACTCGGCAGATGCAGCGTAAACATACCATAGCCTGATTCGATATTGGACACATAATTAATGGGTTCTTGCACCAATTGATTATAAATATTTCCACCTCTCTGGCGCTGTCCCAAGTAATCAAAATATAGAGGGCTGATGTTGTTAAGCGATACGTAGAGTGTATCTCCATCCAATTCTTGTAGTTCTACATTGAATTCAGCATGGCTATCTTGAAATTCCCAATCAGTGACCAACTTGGTCTCCACCACATTGTTGGCAGCCAGTGGATCATCTATTTCCAAGGGATTGTTGTACCGCGAATAAAAATGTACGGCATAAAAGTTTGATCCCACGGGATCTGTAAAATACACTCGCACATTCGTTTGGGTGCTATCAATGCGCTCATAAGATACAGAATCGATTTCCACCACCTCATACGCCTTGGTGATTGCCGACACTCTTTTACCCGTCGAAGGATCCAATGCATTCAGTTCATACTGATCGCCTGGCACAATGGGCAGCGAAAGACTCGCATACACCCCATTGCTTAACTCCAACAACGTATCCACTTCGTTGAGGTGTGTGATGGTAATGATGCCATTTGAGACAAGCATCTGCGCCAACAAATTCTCCGTATCGGTGGAATCGCCTTCTTGGTAGGAAAGTGCGGTGAAACTTTTGGCCAAGTATACGATTGCACCATTCCCGGGCAGTGCTTGCGACCACACCACAGGCAATGATTCCGCCTCCTCCAAGTCGATCGGAATAGGTGTTGGGACACATGCCTGCGCACAGAGAATCAATACAAATAGGCCAAAACATCTAGTAAGTGGTTGCATATTTCTCATGATTAAAAACTAAAGTTATAGGCCACTGATGGAATAAATCCAAACAGGCCTGGTTGTTCGTAGTGATATCCGATGCTTCCATCTTCGTTGGGACGAATGTTGATTCGAAAGGGAGTTGCTCTATTATAAAAATTATAGCACCCAAAATGCCACTCACTTTTGAAGCGTTTGCTTTTGTTGGGGCGCGGCTTCAAAATGAAATTGAGATCCAAACGATGTGAGGGGGACATGGAGATCGCATTGCGCTCGGAATAAATGGGCACCAAATCGACGCCCGTAAAAGTGGCATTGGGCACCAGGTATTGTCCAGTCTGAGCAGTGAATCGCGAGCCGGTTGAATATACCCATACAGCACTCACGTCCCACCTCTTGCTGATTTCGTAGTTCAATACCACATTGATATTGTGCCTGCGATCGTACTTCGCCCAAAACACCTTGCCACTGTTGAGTTGATCGAATTGCCGAGTGGCCCAACTCAAAGTATACGCCACCCAACCATTGAATCTTCCGCTGGTGCGTTGCA
>JAIYCK010000092.1 GCA_027488055.1 Flavobacteriales bacterium
CTACGTGCGCTACTCGCTGGCCGCGCTCTGGGGCCGCCGGCCCAGCGACCGACTGATGTGGGGCATCGGCGCAGCCCGCACCTACCGCGTGGGCGAGATGAACTACATCCCGGTAGTGCTCTACAACTACACGGCGCCATTCGCATGGTATACGGTTACACCTTTTAGCAGAGAACATTCATGGTGTGTGTCATGGACTCCGACCAATGCCACTTCGGGCGACTTTGAATATTGCGATCAACATCATTTGTTCCCTGTGAATCAAAACAGCGCAAACGCCGTCAGAAGCAATCATCCACTGGGTGAAGTTGTTACAGTGACGAGCTCTTTTTTGGATGGCAAATACGGTTTGGATGCACAAGGAAATTTGGTGTACGAGCCCAAGGACAGCCACAAAGGCGATGCCGCCCGTGCCTTGCTCTACATGAGCTTGCGATACGATGGTTTGAATGGGGCAGATTGGACATTCGATTACCTCAACAATGTCACATTGGTAGCTTTGGGAGAAGATACTCAGGACATCAACCTGCTTCTTGCATGGCATGCTCAAGATGCACCTGACAATTACGAGATTGCACGCAATGATTATGTGGCAAGTATTCAGAACAACCGCAACCCTTTTGTGGATCACCCAGAATGGACCCAGCGTATCGCCTTTGGCGATTTGAGTTATGTCCCTGTGGCAGCGATGCAAGCGCCGACGAATACATCGTCATTGTTAGTGGAAGAGACTACCAAGATGGAGGTTTACCCCAATCCTACCAGCGGCACAGGCTATGTGGCCATCGAAACTGAAATGGAACAAACTGCGCGTCTGGTGATCACTGATATGCAAGGCAGGATTGTGACGGATCAGCAACTGATGTTGCAAAGTGGATCGCAAACGATTGAACTACAAACCGAGCAATGGCCTGCGGGACTCTATTTGACTCATCTAATCAGCTCTCAAGGTCATTTTGCTGCAAAGTGGATGATCGAATGATCGTTCGGTCATGTTCGTTGCGTATGAATGATTGTATGGCCGGTGAGGTCTTTGCGTTGTACTCAAATACGGTATAACATGGCTCCATTTTATACGACTGATCTTCCACGCTGGCTATAGAAAGCGGTGTTTGAATGATGATGTGTCGATACAAATGGTGATTGAGTTTTTGTTGCTCAACGATCTGATTTTTTATTGAGCGTTCTACCTCTTCTGTATACCTCACTTGAGGTTTAAGGTAGGGGCGAGCATAATAATCAATGGAAACAAGCGCCTTCAGAACAGGGTCTTCAGGATACTTTATGGTGACAAAATCAAGCAGAATATCGTAGACATCATTGATGGTGTGTCGGTGGAAATCGGAGGTCTTGACAAAGTGTTGACCCAATCCAAGAAGGAACTCAAAAATGCTATATTGCTTTGAAGCATACTTGAGGGTATGAATCGCTCTCTTTTTATTCCAATATATTTCCAGGGCTTCTTCCAACTCGGTAATCGCATGCAATTGTGCGCGGCTCAGATAATTGCTTTCGATAATTTGATAGGGAGGCTCTGGGTCAAAAACAAATCCATGCTGTGTATGCTTCTCACGTACCGGAGTGCCGCGTAAGAATTTCAGGAAGCCCAGTTGTAATTCAGGCGGGTGCAACGCAAATACTTGTTCGATACTGTATTGAATGTCACTCCATTCATCCAATGGCAATCCCACAATAAGGTCGAGGTGCATCTCGATTTTGTTGCGCAATTGATGAATAATGGCCGTCGTTTTATCAAAGTTTTGTTTTCTACTTACCTCGAGATTGGCCTTCTGGTTCACTGTCTGAATCCCAATTTCAAAGCGGAATACGCCGGGAGGAACATGCTCCTGAATGAATGCTACGATATCAGGATGTACAATGTCGGCAGTGATTTCGAATTGAAAAATATTCTCAGGACGCCTGTGAGCCAGAATGAATTTGAATATGTCGATGGTGAAATCGCGCTTGATATTGAAGGTGCGATCGAGAAACTTGATGATGGTTCCATGTTGCATCAGGTACAACAGATTCGCCTTGAGATCATCGTTGGGCAAAAAGCGGACTTTGTTGTCGAGACTGGCCAAGCAGAACTCACATTTGTATGGACAGCCGCGTGAGGTCTCAATGTAACTTACCTTTTGGGCGAGTTCGGCTGGATCATCCCATTGGTATGGATTGATACCGGCATAACCCGACAAATCGAAGTTGTTTGTTTTCTGAATATGATGAATACCCGCTTCTGATTTGCTTGCTAGATTTTCGATGCCACTGATATCTGGGTATTGATCCAGGAATTGACCAAAAGGAATTTCTCCTTCCCCAGTGATAATAAAATCGACTTCAGGTCGATTCAAAAATACATCGATGTCATAACTTACCTCCGGGCCACCCAGCAGAATCTTGATGTGCGGGTTGAGTGCTTTGAGTTCGCGAGCAACAGCTAGGGTTTGTGAGATATTCCAAATATAACAACTGAACGCGACCACATCGAAATGCGCAATGGAACGTGCAATGTCATCTGGTTTTTCCTTGATCGTGAATTCTCTCCATGACAAACCTTGATGATGTTTGTTCAATGAATACAACAGCCTAATGGCCAGATTGAGATGGATGTACTTGGCGTTTAGCGTGGTGAGTAGGACGGTCATGCTGCACAAAGTTAGGCAGTTTTGGACCATAAAAAAGGGCCCACTTGCGTGGACCCTACTTAAATCAAGATCTTCTTATTTCTTTTTGAAGTTGAGAGATACGGAATTGATACAATATCTGCGACCAGTGGGCTTGGGGCCATCGTCGAAAACATGCCCCATATGGCCGCCGCAGCGACTGCAGTGAACTTCTTCCCGCACCATGCCGAGCGTAGCGTCCCTGCTTATTTCTACATTCTTATTGTTAAACGGTGCGTAGTAACTGGGCCACCCCGTTCCTGAGTCGAATTTGGTTTCGCTGCTGAACAATTCCAATCCGCATCCAGCGCATGTATACACGCCTGCTTCATGGTGATCCCAGAATTCGCCCGTAAAGGCTCGTTCAGTACCATGCTCACGAAGGACACGGAATTCTTCTTTGCTCAGGGACTTGGCCCATTCTTCTTTGGTTTTGACGACCTTATCGGTGTCTGATGGTGGAATTTGATTGTCTGCCATAATGGTCGATTGTGTGTGTGGTTTCAACTCAGAGGATGGCGCAGAGCTGCAGGTCCAAATGCTAATGCTCAAAAGCATGAATCCTCCTAAAAAATGTTTCTGTGTCATCATTAAAGTACGTATTATACCAAGATAACAACATCCAGGGCCATCTTCTTGTTCAATTAACTTTATTTGTAAAACCAGTTTACTCGACCACAAGAGGGAAGTATACCTCAATGTCTGTTTCTCCTGGTTCGCAAGTTCCATTCTTGATTCCGGGCTGATGCTTCAGGATAATTCGTACTTCACCGGTTCCAGCATTCGATGCAGTCCATGCACTTTGCAGTCCAATTTCATACATGCCGTCCCAGTCGGTTCGGTCGAAAACAATCGGAGTGCCAATAGATTCAAAACAAAATAGATGATCTTGACCCTCGGCTAAAATTTCGATGGTTATATCGCGTATCACATCATTGCTTTCATCAAGCACTTCAAGAGAGCACGCATATTGTCCATTCGATGCGAGCTGAATAGTATCAACTTCTGAAGGAGGGTTGCCTCCCGGACCGTCGGTGTCTCGAAACGCAAAGGACACAGTGTCCCCAGGAATGTCGGTGCGATGAAGGTGAATAATCAAAGATGTGATGACCTCTTCTTCGGTGATTTCGATCAAAGGTTCTTCAACCAATTGGCTATCCTTTTTGCATTGGGTCATTAAGATGGGGAGTGTAAAAAATAGGCTAAGAATGGGTTTTTTCATTTTTGAAATTGTAAGGGTAAATTAAAATGCAGAAGGACTTGTCGGCCAATTGCATCGTGGAAATAGCGCATGCGATCGGTGTATAAGCGGTAAGTGGTATTGGTTAAGTTTTCTGCTGTTATGCCAAATTGTAAGATTCGATTCTTACAGCGTCTTTCACCGTTGATACTTAAACCATTTACAAAGGCACTTGGCGGTGGTGGAATGATCTCTAACGCATTGGAAATTCGCCACTGCTTTTGGTAGTAGGCGATGTGATAGTCGATTGAAAGCGTGAACTTTGCGCTCATGACCTTTCGATACAGAATGTTCATTCGGTATTCATCGCCAGGCGTGGTGGCGGGTGTTGATTGAGATGGCAGTATGTGGGCACGCAACACTTGAGAGGAAGGTACCAAGCTCCAATTGGGATGCGGAATGAACTCGGCGCGTACATTCAATCCAACGAATCGTGCATCACTCTGTGCATATTGCACTGCTGGAAATGCGCCTCGAATGGTAAGCAATGGTTCAGCTTGTGGAATGACATGAATGTAATGAGCTATGTGTTGAGCCATAGCTTGCGCAGAAAAATTGAATCTCTTTGCAGAGTAAGCATAGAGTGCGAGAAATCGTATGGCGTATTCTTGAGAGAGGTTCATTTCTCCCATCTCATACAATGCAAGGCCATGATGCAAGCCATTGGCAAAACGTTCGTTGACCGTTGGAGGCCGATTGTTATAAGTGATGTGCCCCTCCAGGTGATGCTGCTTTGTTTTATCTATAAAGTACGACAGTCCAAGCGCTGGTTGATGATAGGTTTGATGCTCTGTTTGGATCAACTCATACTGATTGCGATAGACAGTTTGGTCAATATGATCAAACCGAGCCGTGGCTTCTATCCGTTGAGTGCGCCATTTGCGTTGGATTAGAAGTGCGCCAAACCAATTTATGCGCTTATAGTTGGGTATATAGAAGCGGCCAGCATAGGTATTGATCAGTCTGTGCTGTCCTGCCAATATTTTTATTTTGTAAACATCGTTCAGCGACCATATTGCTTGGCCTTGACCTTGATAGTGGGTAAGATGGAGTTCCAGTGCCGCTCGATCGAGAGCTGCAATGGAATCGTTTCGTGTGTGCAGGGCGTCGTATTCCCTGCGTTCATCGTACTGTCTTGCGAGGAAACCAACCAATCGCATTTTGTCGGAGCAGCGGTATGCTATTCGAATGCTCTCGTTTTCATGGTAAATATCTTGCTTGGGTCGATTTATTTGATAGGAGAATTTTGCTGTCGGAGGTGTATTGCGTTGAATCTGTAGCAACAAATCAGTTAAATTCCCATTGTGAGCGCCAACAAAAATCCCAATGTGGGAGTTGAATTGTCCATGTTCTATGGTTAGTTCTAGTTTTTTTCGTTGAAAGTGAGCTGATAGATCAATGGACTTTTCAATGAATCCCGTGTTGGCGAGCACATAAGAAGGAGTGGATGAATTACCTGCCCTTGAGAAGCAGGCCAAGGCACTCAAATGAAGACCAGGGATCGATCTTGGTTGATGTCGTAGATCCAGTGATTCCATTATTTGACGGCCATTTGATCCAAATGATTGTAGCCAATTGACGGACCAAAAAAGACTGTCGTCGATCACTGGGGGCGTAAGTCGGGCTATCGCACCTACTGCGTCGCTAGCAAGGAAAGTCCCTTCAGCGCCATGTTCGATCTCGATTCGGGCTGCATACAGCGGATTGATTTCAGGCCCGTGATCGTTTCCCCATTGTTGACCTTCAAGGCGTAAGTCATTTTTAAACAGAACAAGTCGTTGTCCAGTAAATCCATAATACATGGGTTTGGCGATGTGCGCACCGGATTGCAATGAGGACATGCCAGGCAAGGCATCCATCATTTTGGCCAATGTGTATCCTTGTTTCGCAGGCACACTGCGCAGGTATAGCTGCTGAGTAGAAGAAGTGGATGTAGATGGTAGGATACTTATCGGAGATAACAGCAACGACGAGATAGGGAACTCGGCTACCACCCACGAAGTGTCTGAGAGATCAACGGTTGTCTCTGTGAGAAGGGTGTTAGCGAGCCAACATTTGAGTAAATAAGTATCCTTGCAGAGTTCGGTGATTTGTAATTCCGCTGATTGAAAAATGTACAGCTTACTGAAGTATGGGTTGTTTACCGCTGAAACAGTGATCGAATCAAAGATCAACTGATCGAGTTGCCGAAGTTGGATGGTACGGTCACATTGAGCCTCACACGATGCTGCGAATAAAATGAATAAGATGACTCCTAAACGAGACCACATTGTTAATGCAATTATGTTGCAATAGTACGTAGAAAGTCATTTATTGCAACATAGTTGCAATAATTTAGCGAATATTCAGCAGATTGACGGGCCAAAAGGTTCCATCGGCTTACTTTTGCATCATGACCAAACAAGTCAGGAATACGGCGGCCAAAACAGCGGTCATGGAAATGCTATCGCAATCGTCAACGGCCTTGTCACACGGTGAAATTTATCAATCGTTGGCGGAGACATGCGATCGCGTGACGGTCTATCGCATTTTGGATCGCTTGATTGAAGAAGGTGTGGCGCACCGAATCGCTCTCAGTGATGGCACAGTGAAATATGCATTATGCGAGCAGTGTGGCGATGGTCATCACCATGCACATTCGCATTTACATTTCAATTGTGTGTTATGCGGTGGAGTAAGTTGTTTGGAGGTTGAAATACCCCACGTGCAATTGCCACGCAAATACAAGATGCACGATGTGAGTTTGGTGGTTAACGGATTATGCGCCGCATGCAACAGTTGATCAAGATTGGAATTTGGATGTTGCCGCTATGGTTACTAGCAGCTTGCGTGTTGCCACGGAAGCCCGTAACGCAAGCGGATAAGGTAGAGTTGGGGCGTGAGTTGTTCTTTGATAAAATGCTCAGCGAACCCGATGGACAAGCATGTTCGGTGTGTCATTCTCCAAGAGCGGCCTTTGCCGATCCATTCAATGCACCCATCTCAGAAGGCATGATCGATGGAGCTTTTGTCAATCGCAATGGTCAATCTCTGATGTATGTCTCTTTTATACCACCATTATCAAAGAATGCGGAAACGGGCGAATTCAGCGGTGGCTTATTCTGGGATGGACGTTCCAATGATCTAAGACATCAGCTATCGGGCCCTCTGTTTAACCCCGCTGAGATGAACAATCCTGATACAAGCGCATTGGTCTATGAGATAAAGTTTGCCGAATGGCGCAAGGCATTCAACCGCTGTTACAATAAACCGAAGACGGAATTGGCCCAATACAACGCCATGGTCGATGCGCTGGCACACTTTGAGGAGAGCGAACTATTTCGCCCTTTTACATCTGCCTATGATGCCTTTCTAAAAGGTGACTATCGCATGACTCCCGAAGAACGGATTGGATACGAGTTGTTTCGAGGGCAAGCAAATTGTACTAAATGCCATAGCATGGACCCCATTGATGCAGAGGGCCATGTGCTTTTCAGCAATTATTCGTATCACAATGTGGGACTTCCGCGCTTTGAGGATAATCCATTTTATACGACCTTGCCGACGATCAACCCGAATGGTCGTTCGGTTGTCGATCTCGGACTTGGAGCGGTTGTCAATGATCCTCTACAGAATGGTAAATTTCGTACACCCAGTTTACGCAATGTAGCTGTCACAGGGCCTTATTTTCATCACGGTGGAGTGGCTACACTGGAAGAGGCCGTGCATTTTATGGTAGCGCGCGATGCAATGGGATTGCAGCCGGAGTTCAAAGAAAACATAGAACATAAATGGATTGGAGGAATGCAATTGACAGCTCCACAAGAAAAGGCTTTGGTTGCTTTTTTGCAGCTGCTCACCGATGGCTTCACTGAAGTCCCTTAATTTTTTAGACTCTTTTATACTTTACAAAGATGTTCGTATAAAGTAATCGAGCGTAGCGATACATAATCGGATACATGGCCAATAAGGTCACTGCGATAATCAAGAATTGGGTCATCTTGGCCATATCTGGCGCAAGCACCGAAGTGGCTACCCAGAGGGTTACAAACCAAGCTACATTCAAAGCGTAACTCACATACATGGAACCATAAAAGAATCCCGGTTCGATCTCGTATTTCAAGCCGCACGACGAACAATTGACATGCATTTCTGTAAAAGTGCCCAACTTATATGAATTTGGATTTTTGAAGAAATCACCTTCTTGGCAACGAGGACATTTGTTTTTGGTAACGCTATAAATGATGCTTCCTTTTCCGAACATGATGGTTGGTGCAGTTTGGCGGACGACACGCGAGGTGAGATCCTAGTAATTACAATGCGACTTGACGAGTACAAATATAATTGACTGCAATCGATCAAACCGTGACATGCATCATCAAATCTCAGGCAATGTGGTTTTTGTTACTTGGATAAAAATTGGCCAGTAAAAGATGTCTTACATTTTAACAAATCGGATGGTGTACCTTCAAAGATCAATTGACCGCCCTTGGAGCCACCTTCGGGACCTAAATCAATCACCCAATCAGCACAACGGATCACATCGGGATTGTGTTCGATGGCCACGATGCTATGTCCCAATTCCAACAGTGCGCGAAAAGACTTCATGAGTTTGTGGATATCGTGGAAATGCAGACCAGTGGTAGGCTCATCAAAAATGAAAAGCGTATGCATTGGGTTGTGACCTTTGGCCAAGAAGGTGGCCAACTTGATGCGCTGCGCCTCACCGCCGCTCAAGGTGGAGCTGCTTTGTCCCAAGGCGATGTAGCCCAATCCTACTTCTTGCAAGGGTTTGAGTTTGGCTAAAAGTGATTTATGATGACTTTCGTGTAATTTTTCTTGAAAAAATGCCACCGCATCATCGACCGTCATCGCAAGGACATCGCTGATGGTTTTGTCTCGGTAGGTCACTTCTAGAATTTCTTCCTTAAAGCGTTTTCCTTTGCATGTTTCGCAGAGCAATTTGATATCGGCCATGAACTGCATGCTGATGGTCTGAAATCCTTCTCCCTCGCATGTTTCGCATCGCCCTCCTTCGGTATTGAAACTAAAGTGACCCGGTTTATAACCGCGGTGTTTGCTCATGCTTGTCTCGCTGAATATCGCGCGGATATCATCGTATGCTTTCACGTACGTCACAGGGTTGCTGCGTGACGATTTTCCGATTGGATTTTGATCCACCCATTCTACGGCTTTGATACTCGATACATCGCCTGTCAGTCCATCGAACTCACCCATGCGCTCAGAGGCAATGCCCGTGAGTTCTTTTTGCAGGGTAGGGAAGAGCATGTTTTTGACCAAGGTGCTTTTTCCTGATCCACTCACACCACTGATGATGGTAAAAGCCTTCAATGGAATGGTCACATCGATGTCTTTCAAATTGTTTTCGCGTGCACCTTTGATCGTGATTTTGTCGCGGGAAATCAATCCGCGCGCGGGCGACTCAATCGAAGCACGTCCTGTCAGATAATCTGCAGTGAGCGACTTGCTGTACTTAATGAGATCATCGAGTTGACCATTGAAGACAACGTGTCCGCCCAATGTTCCGGCTTCTGGACCCATGTCGATGATTTGGTCCGCAGCGCGCATGATTTCTTCGTCGTGCTCAACTACGATCACGCTATTGCCTTGATCGCGCAGTGCTTTCAATACACCGATCAGTCGCTGTGTATCCCTCGGATGCAATCCAATACTGGGCTCATCGAGGATATACATGCTTCCCACCAATGAACTTCCAAGCGATGTTGCAAGATTGATCCGTTGGCTTTCTCCACCGCTGAGGGTATTGCTCAGTCGATTGAGCGTTAGGTATTCCAAACCTACATCGCACAGGTATCGCAATCGATTGTTGATTTCAAGCAGGATGCGCTTTGCGACCCGCGTGCGATAGGGATCGAGCTCCAATTGCGTGAAAAAGCTATAACATTCACCAATGCTGATTGTGACGAGATCCGTAATGCTTTTTCCATTCACCTTGACATAATTTGCGTCTTTGCGAAGGCGAGTGCCTTGACATTCCGGACAATTGGTTTTGCCTCGGTAACGACTTAGCATGACACGGTATTGGATTTTATACGACTCGGATTCGATGAATTTGAAAAAGGCATGGAGGCCACTGAAATGCGCATTTCCATTCCATACCAGTTGACGTTGCTCAACTGTAAGTTCGGCCCATGGCTTGTGAATAGGAAAGTCAAATTTTCGCGCGGCCAATACCAATTGATCGCGCCATTCGCTCATTTTTTCGCCCTTCCAGCAGGCAATGGCGTCCTGATAGACGCTGAGCTTTTTATTGGGGATGACTAGATTTTCGTCGATACCAATGACACTGCCAAATCCTTCGCAGGTTTTGCATGCACCAACGGGATTGTTGAAGGCAAACAAATGCACCGATGGCTCTTCAAAGGTCATTCCATCCAATTCGAATTTATTGGAGAATTTGAATTGTTTTTGGTCGCTTACGCGCTCGATGATGCATTCCCCTTTTCCTTCAAAGAAAGCGTTTTCTACTGAGTCACCAAGTCGGGTGAGGTTGTCTTCGGAGGTGTCGGCCGTTACACGGTCAATGACCAAGTATATTTTTTTCTTTGGGTCAATGAGGTCGTATGCATCCTCCATGAGTTCGAGGCGATCATCGATCTTGATACGAGAGTATCCTTGCTGTGCGAGCAGTTGGATTTTTTTGACAATTTCATCTTTGTGATCCGCTGTGATAGCAGTCAATATCAGAAAGCGTTCTTCCTCTTGGTGTGTGAGAATGCGATCAATGACGTCGGCGGTGCGATGTCTTTTCACCTCATCGCCAGAGATGGGCGAATAAGTAACACCAATCCGAGCGAAGAGCAGTTTGATGTAATCATAAATTTCGGTATTCGTCCCCACAGTAGATCGCGAGGTGCGGCTAGTTACCTTTTGTTCGATGGCCACCGCGGGACTGATCCCCACGATCGAATCGACATCGGGTTTGTCCAATCGTCCAAGGAATTGTCGGGCATAACTCGACAGGCTTTCCACATATCGGCGCTGACCTTCGGCGTATAACGTATCAAATGCGAGCGATGACTTGCCAGATCCGCTGAGCCCTGTGATGACCACCAATTTACCGCGAGGGATCTCAACCGAAATATTTTTGAGGTTGTGCACGCGCGCACCGATCACTTGGATCGGTTTGTTTTTGCCAGTTGCTTCAATGGCCTTGATCGGAGCCTTTTTGGTTGGTTTTTTGGGTTTGGTGATTTCGTTGGATGCCATACGCAGCAAAACTCGGTAGGATCGCACGATGTTCGATACGAGAAATCAAAAACATGGAAAAGTTTTAGGGTTGCTGCAACTTTTTTAGAAAAAGCTTGGTATGAGAATAGAAATAATGTATTTTTGAAATATTAACGGGAATGCACAATAATGATAAAAGTCATACGTTCCCATTGTTCAACCATCTAAACAACAGACGCCAATAAAATAATCTATACTCTTAAGTTCTAATTATTTCAGTTTCACAGAACCCAAAAAGAGGAGGTTATTATGCGTCAAAGTCTTTTAACAGATCGTCAATTAGTGAATGCGTATGCCGATGGCAATGAGAGCGCGTTCGGAGAATTACTGCTTCGTTACAAAAGCCGAGTATTCAGTAAAATCATGATGTACGTAAAGGATCGGGCCTTGGCAGAGGACATTTTTCAAGACACGTTTGTGCGCGCCATTCATGCTTTGAAAGAAGGCCAATACAACGAGGAAGGTAAATTCAGCGCTTGGATTTTGCGTATTGCGCACAATCTCTGCATTGACCATTTCAGGGGCGACAAGAAAATGCCGAAAACACGTCAGCGTGATGACTATGATCCGTTCGATCACATTGCGGGCAATGACAAAAACTACGAGGATGTGGCAGTCAATGCACAAGTCCTTGGCGACGTCAAGCGACTCATTCAATATCTTCCAGCCGAGCAAAAGGAAATAGTGATGATGCGCATGTACTATGATATGAGCTTCAAGGAAATATCAGAAATGCTTGATATCAGTATCAATACCGCTTTGGGTCGCATGCGTTATGCATTGATTAATTTGCGTAAATTGATCGATCAACACCAAATGGTGATGACCTTGCAATAATGAATTTTTGATGATTGTTGATTAATAACAAAAGATCGTCTCCTTCGCGGAGGCGATTTTTTTTGTGCCAACCAGCAATAAACGAAAATGGGTGGCGTTATCCTCACACAAAACAAAACAAAGCCTATGTTGGATTATACACTTGATGAATTATCGGATTTTACAAGAAAGGAGGAAGAAATGGTAAGAGGATTGATGCCAGATACTCGGATGCATGCTGAACCGAGTGAACGAAGCATTCAAAACATCTTGGCTTATAGCAAGGCGTTGAGTGTTCGCAAATCGGAGCGTCTCCAGCACATCAGACTTGTATTGAACTAGAAGACAAGTCGAAAAAACATGTCAAATCAGGCCATACGGCCGAAACCCCGCAAGGGGTTTTTTTTTGGCTTTTGAAGACCTTTGGGTGTAGTCAAAACCCTTGGTATTATGAGTTCTTTGCGAAATCCCTCTTCGATGCTGCGGAGATATAAATGTTCTATTTCGGTCCGAGCCCAAGGTGTTTTGCGCAGAAAATTAAGGCTCGATTTGATACTCGGATTGCTCTTAAAACAATTGATCGGCACGATGAGCGCCAATTCCTGCCATGAAAAGGTAGCAGCAAGGTGATCCATGATCATGACCAATGTCACACCATGCAAAGGATCGTTACTTTTGAATTCGCTCATAGCACAAAGATAAGTTCACTGCATAGCAAAAAAGCAAGATTGGCTGAACGAATGAAATGGTTGTTGTATTTTCGTCCAAATGCAAACGATGAAACACATCTTATTCTTGATGGCAATACTGCCATTAACCGTGCAAGCACAAAGGGACAAAGAATTACAAATTCGCCTCGGCGGTGGACTTGGCGCGTATGCAGCCATAGCAGACTATTCAGTCCAATTTGGCAATGATACATACATCTATAAAGATACCTCTGGTGCAGCCACCAAACATTTTCAAATTGGGGTTTATTATGAAGTCCATCATCGCATCAACTTGGGTTTGGACGTAAGATCGGGAAGATATATTTACGACCCTGCACAGGACAATTCTGGAAAGGACAATAAGTTCAATATGGTGGGCTTGTCAGCCGACTTCAATGCGGTTTCAAGGGAACACTTTCGCTGGTACGTTGGATTGGGTCTGCATAGCGCTCGTTTGTCGATTACGGAACCGTTGTTTCAAGGCATTGAGGAATATCGCGGAACCAGCAAATGGAAGGGTGGTGGGTTACTTATCCGAAGCGGCGTTGTGGGCTACATTGCCCAGGGACCGATCGGCTTGACCTTTGATTTCGGATTCGATACCAATCAATTCAACTTGAATGCTTACACCATCGATGGCGATTCACAGAATTTAGCTGGCTGGAAGGCTGATTTGTCCACGGCTGGTTTACTTTTGAATGCTGGGGTAGTATGGCGATTCAAGCCATAATCAATCTACCATTTTGAAGTAAACAGGGGCATGCAGCGAATCAGTGCCCGGGTGAAAAATTTCAATAAGGTCTTTTAAGATGACATCAGGTTGCATAATTGCATCGCCGAAATAATCAGTGGCGTGCGTATTGCAGTAAAAAAGTTTTTTCGATTGAAAAGAGGGCAATTGCGCGAGTTGAGGAGCATCGCTCACAAAATTGGCAGCTGTTGGATCCGCTGCTGCGAAGGTGAGTTTTCCCCAAAATGCACATTGGTGCATGGACACAAGCATTTTTTCAAATGGAATAATCAAATTTTCGTTGGCCAATGAGGCTTTGAGTATGTAATCAGAACCCGCATCTTGTAGAAAGGTGGCTACAAAACTGTTGCCAGGAGGGGCATACCAATTGCCCGCGTTGTAATAGCCAGTAAACACTGTTGGTTTTTGAAAGTCCGCAACGCTTTGTCGAGTGACCATGTACTTCTTTTCCAAGTCCTCAAATACAGCGATCCCTTCTTGTATCTTTCCCGCAAGTGCACCGATCAAAACAACCCATTCTGATCGACCCAGGGGTGTTTTTTCCAAGTATTCGGCGATCGGAATGACTTCGATACCGCGCGTTTGATACTTGCTGTAGTCCTTGTCGCCGTATGAATAAATCAGAAAATGATCGGGTTTTAGAGCGAGCATGAGCTCCTCTGAGATGTCTTCTCCTTGGCTTATGTTGGCGATGGATCCTTGCTGGATGGCTTGCTGAGCAGCTTCATTTTTGACCAAATGTGCAAAGCCAACACCCACGACTTGATCCATTGCGTCAATGCTTTGAAACATGGGCAAGTGCGTCGTACTTAAACACACGGCGCGGTGCGTACCTTGATTGGCAACCACCCAATCTTTGATGGTGTCCTTTTTGTTGGCTTCCACAAGCAGGATACGAAAAGCACTGGTGTCATGGTTGGTCAGAATCTGAAAACCTTGTGCATGGCGTGGAGTATAAAACGTATGCCATTGTCCGTTGGATTGCGAGGGAGAATGCGGACGGCATCCTTGATTGTTCACCAAAAGGATGTAACATACAAGCAATGGGAGGAGTGCAATGGAGCGCATAGGATTTGCTGCGAATGTAGTGTATATGGCGTTCAACCACCTATATCCGCACATACCAGATGTGGTGTTCAGAGCGCTTCCACAAAATTTTGAATAAATAGTGAAAGAAATTGGTTTAAAGCATGGAATCTCAAAGTAGTTTTGACCCTGCCTCAGAGCAAACAGACATGATCCGATACAATATCAAAATAACCGGCAAAGTGCAAGGGGTGAGCTATCGCAAGTTCGCCTTCGACACAGCGGACCGCATGGGGGTCAAAGGCATCGTGAAAAACATGCCAGACGGCACGGTGTATTGTGAAGCAGAAGGCGGTGAGCGTGTATTA
>JAIYCK010000035.1 GCA_027488055.1 Flavobacteriales bacterium
ACGAATAAGTATCAGAATGCATCTGATATCCCATTGCTCATCGCGATGGATGCCGAATGGGGACTGGGCATGCGACTCGATTCCACGATCTCTTATCCTCGCCAAATGACATTGGCAGCTACGAACAATGACAGTTTGATTTATGCTTTTGGCAAAGAAATGGCCCGTCAGCTCAAAAGAGTAGGGGCACACGTGTCTTTTTCCCCTGTAGTCGACATCAACAACAATCCCAAGAACCCAGTCATCTCCAACCGATCTTTTGGTGAAAACAAGGATATTGTAGCGCGATATAGTGAAATGTACATGAAGGGCCTTCAAGATGGAGGCATCTTAGCTTGCGCCAAACATTTCCCGGGTCACGGTGACACCGAGATCGACTCACACAAAGATCTGCCTGTCATTCATCACAATGTGGAGCGGTTGGATTCATTGGAGCTGTATCCCTACAAATATTTGATCAATCGCGGTTTGGGAAGTGTAATGACAGCACACTTGTTTGTTCCAGCCCTCGATACCACGGCCAATACAGCGACTACTTTGTCACGCAATGTGATCAATGATTTGCTGCGCGAAAAAATGAACTTTAAAGGTCTGGTATTCACCGATGCGCTGAATATGCACGGAGTAACCAAGTACTATGATCCAGGCGAAGCCGAACTGATGGCTTTGGCCGCAGGAAATGACATGCTCTTGTTCTCTCAAAATGTGCCTTTGGCAATAGAGAAGATCAAAGAGGCCATCGATAGCGGGTGGATCAATTTGAGAGAATTGGATGAGCATGTATTGCGCATCTTGCGCACCAAAGAGTGGGCTGGATTGCATCAAAGAGTAGCTGTTCCGTCCCAAGGTTTGTATGCGGATTTGAACAATCTGAACGCAAAGAATCTACAAAGAGAATTGGCGGAAGGTGCGGTTACCGTGGTCAAAAACAACAACAACTTGTTGCCTATTAATCCAGCTTTATATCCGCATATCGCTGTCGTTTCAGTGGGTGTGGATCAAAAAGGAGCTTTCGCCAACGGCATCGAACATTATACCGGAATGGATCATTTTATCATGGAAAAAAATCCTGATTACAAGCGATCCATGTGGCTCAATGATACGTTGAGTAAGTACGATCTTGTGATAGCAGGAATGCTGAATACAAGCAACCGAATGGTCAAAAATTTTGGCGTCACCAACGAGTGCGCGCGGATCTTGAATTCAGTGGGCGAAAAAACAAATGTCGTGTTGACCGTATTTGCGAATCCCTATTCGCTCGAATTATTGCGCGATTTGGATCAAGTGGAAAGCATCGTTGTGAGTTATCAGGACGACGATATTACGCAGGCTGTCACTTCTGAAGCCATCATTGGCGCGGCCTCTTTTGCAGGCACATTGCCCGTCAGCAGCGGTCCACATTATCGATTTGGTAGCGGCGAAGTAAATAAAGCAGAGGGCAAAATGCGATGGATGTCGCCCACTCAGTTGATGCTGGATGTTCAACGAGATGTAGCATTGAATGAAGCTGATACCACAAAGAATGGCAGTCCAGCAGGTGACTACGAAGAGGATATGATGATGGATGTGGTCAAAAGTCAATCCAACCTCATGGAAAATGGCTTCAAACGAATCGATGACATCGCACAAAGCGGTATCACTTTGGGTGCATATCCAGGATGTAGAATTCTTGTTGCCAAAAATGGAAATGTAGTCTACGACAAGGCGTTTGGAACCCTTGATTGGAAGGCGAAACAAAAGGTAGACGTGCAAACGATCTATGATTTGGCATCGATCACCAAAGTGGCCGGTAGCACCCTCGCTGCTATGAAATTGGTGGACGATGGAATGCTGGATGTAAACAAAACGTTGGGAGACTACCTACCCATTCCAAGTACCAACGAATACAGTAATATCTGTATCAAGAATATGTTGTCGCATTGTGCTGGACTCACACCGTGGATTCCGTTTTACCAACATACCCTCATCGACGGACAGCGTTCAAGTACTATTTACACGAGTAAACCAGATGCTTTGCACAGTGCGGAAGTGGCACAAGGCATTTATATTTTGAATACTTACAGGGACAGTATTTTCCAGTCCATTTTACAGACTCCTCTCAGTCAAGATAAGTCATACAAATACAGTGACCTTGGTTATTATTTCATACAACGTATTGTCGAAAAGCAAACTGGAGTAACATTGGATGCATACCTGCAGCAAAACTTTTATGAACCGCTGGGATTGACAACGATGGGGTATTTGCCATTGCGAAAATTTGAAAAAGATCGAATTGCTCCAACTGAGCTTGACAATGTTTTCAGAAATCAACAAATACATGGTTTTGTCCACGATCAAGGCGCCGCGATGATGGGTGGAGTGGCTGGCCATGCTGGACTTTTTAGCAATGCACAAGATTTGGCAGTCATCATGCAAATGTTGTTGGATAAAGGCAATTACAATGGTAAAAGGTATATTTCGGAAGCCACTTTGGACTTGTTTAATACGCGCCACTTTGGTCAGAATAGAAGAGGGCTTGGCTTCGATAAACCTTCACTATCTCCTGGTCATGGCAGTACTTGCAAGGAAGCAGACGCCAGTTCGTTTGGGCATACAGGCTTCACCGGTACCATGTGTTGGGCTGATCCCAAGTCAGGGTTGGTGTATGTCTTTTTGAGCAATCGTGTAAACACGGATGCGGAGAACAAAAAGCTTCAGGAATTGAACATTCGCACAGAGATTCAAAAGGAAATTTACAAGGTGTTGGCTCCTGCGAAATAGGAGCATCCAGCTATGAGCAGCACCAAATTGTGTTAAGCCTTTCGTTTTCTATCATTTTAAGCAGCACATCGCACTCGTTTAGTGGTAATTTTGTTGTTCATACTATGAATATGCAAAAGCTTAAAATCGGTATTGTCTGCTATCCTACTTTCGGCGGGAGTGGCGTGGTAGCCACGGAATTGGGAAAGGCACTTGCCGAAGAGGGGCACGAAATACACTTCATCACCTACAGCCAACCCGTGCGCTTGGGGTCTGCAAAAAAGAACATTCGTTACCATGAAGTGAATGTGAGTGATTATCCTCTTTTTATGTATCCGCCATACGAGCTTGTTTTGGCCAGTAAAATGGTGGACGTCTGCAAATACGAAAAATTAGATTTATTACATGTGCATTATGCCATTCCACATGCTTCCGCAGCTATAACAGCGAAGCAGGTTTTGGCTGTCGAGGGCATTCATGTTCCTGTCATTACAACCTTACACGGGACAGACATTACCCTGTTAGGTAAGGATGCTTCGTTTGAGCCTGTCATCTCATTTGCAATCAATCAGAGCGATGCAGTGACTGCCGTTTCGCATTCACTGAAGAATGACACCTACAAATTATTCGGAATCAATACCGATATCGAGGTGA
>JAIYCK010000293.1 GCA_027488055.1 Flavobacteriales bacterium
GAGGCAGAACTTCCTGCGCTGCGCTCCAGAATTTCCTTTTTATACCCTTGCTCCGCTTATGCAAAGCATAGACTGCGCAAGGGTATAAAAAGAAAAAATCCGCCTTGGGGCGGATTGTTCTTTCCATTTGGTTGTGGAGATAATCGGATTCGAACCGATGACCTCTTGCATGCCATGCAAGCGCTCTAGCCAACTGAGCTATACCCCCTGATGATTTAAAGGGGTGCAAATATAAGCAACTTTACACATGTTCAAAATATGATTGAATGAATCGAAACACCCCTGCATCGATGTACTTTGGTGCTATGGCAACTTCAATATGCATTCGTCCAAAATGGCACATCGTGCACTTTGTTCCAGAAGGCATTGATTTGTTGTCATTTTAGACTCAATTATGCAACCTTCATCGTATATTCGTGGTCATTGACTTAGAGGGGTTCATATCCTTGAATTTCAATGCCTTTACCACATGAGAAAAATTCTACTTTCAGCTATACTCATTTCAACGCTTTGCCTGCACACTGCAGCACAATTGATTACTGAGAACACTATGACAGTGCAACAGTATGTCCAAGATGTGCTTTTGGGGGCAAACGTTACAGTTACCAATATTCAATACAATACAGCCAGCGCCAATGTCGTGAGCACAGCAGTTGGTGGCTTTGATTGTCCCGATTGTAATTTGGGCATCGCATCCGGATTTGCAATGAGCTCTGGGGGCGTAGATGGACTCGTTGGACCCAATAACAGTACAAGCTATACCGGCACCGGTTCGGGATTAATGACGGGTAATGATGCGGATTTATTGGACTTGGTGCAAGCCAATGGCGGAACATCCATACATGACTGGGCCATCATCGAATTTGATTTCATACCCTTGGGTGATACCATTCGATTTAATTATGTGTGGGGTTCTGAAGAATATGACACATACGTGGGTAGCGGTTTCAATGATGTATTCGGATTCTTCGTTAGCGGGCCTGGCATCAATGGACCATTCTCAAACAACGCCATGAATATTGCCATCGTGCCCGGCACAGTGGACACCGGTGTGGCTATCAACACGATCAACAACGGTCAAGGCAATGCAGGTCCTTGCACCAATTGCGATTACTATAATCAATTGGACGCAGATGGCGAAGCCTGGGACAACATGGATGAAGACATTCACACCAATCCATATTACATTCAATTCGATGGTTATACTGATGTATTAACTGCTATGGCAGTGGTGCAATGCGGTCAAACCTACCACATCAAGTTGGCTATTTGCGATGCCAATGACAGCGCTTTGGATAGCGGTATCTTTCTGGAAAGAGATTCCTTCTCTTCCAATTTAGTGGTGCAAGTTGAGTTGGACTTGGACGTGAGCGGACCGAACGGGGACACGATGTTCGAAACTTGTGGTTCTGGTAACATCACCTTTGACAGACCCGAAAGCGGTAACCCCAACACCCAACTAGTCGCATACCTATCCTATAGCGGAACAGCCCAAATGGGTGTGGACTACAGCGTTCTACCCGACTCCGTCGTTTTTGCCCCAGGCGTCATGTCTATCAGTATCCCGCTGGATGCCTACGAAGATTTTTTGACCGAAGGATTGGAGAGTGTGCACATGGAAATTGACAACATTGCGGATTGTGGCGAAACCATGGTATCTTCTTCGTTCGATTTTTTCATTGCTGACTATGCCGATCCGCTCGTGGTCGAAGGTTATGATATTGAAATTTGCTCTGGAGAAACTGTCACCCTGCAGCCTGTCATTAGTGGAGGTTATGCGGTTTACACTTTCGATTGGAGCACCAACGAGACGACTGAGACCATTGACGTCACTCCTGGTCTTACGACGACTTATTTCCTTACAGTTGGCGACACATGCGGTTTGCCAAGCGATGATGCACAATTCATGGTAACTGTGCTGGTTACACCGCAATTGGTAATCGATTTGGATCAACCCAGCCCGCAATTAATCGAATGTGGCAGCGGAGTAGATCTTTCTGCTACAACCACAGGTGGAGTAAACCCATACACCTGGACATGGACAAGCCCTGATGGCTGGGATCTTTGGGGCTGGGAAAACACGCTTTTTTATAGCTCTTGGAACGGCGAAGGATATTGCTATGTGACGGTAGAAGACCAATGCGGATTTTTAGCGACGGATAGCATTCTAATCGAAATGAACAGTCCCCCGCTTGAAATCGATATTCCGACCACTATGCAAGTGGAATGTAACGACAACTATACAGTAGAAGCCATTGTAACGGGCGGTGACAATAATTATTGGTATTCTTGGACATTGAATGGCATACCCGATTGGAACCAATGGTCCAATACATTCAATGGAACAGGTACCGAAAATGGAACGCTCAATTTCACGGTGAGCGACAATTGTGGCCAATCAGCGACTCAAGATGTGGCCATTGAAATCATCAGCCCTCCGATAGAATTGACCCTGGTGGACACGCTTGAAGGAACTTGCTTTACCAACTTCAACATTATACCCGTGCTCAATGGCGGAAGCGGAAGCAGCAATGCTTGGAACTATATCTGGTCGGAGCAAGGCAATCCCATCGGCTTCAATTCAACACTGACTTTCAACACTCCAGAGAGTACCTCGCTCACGCTGGAAGTGGAAGATCTATGCGGAGCTACAGCCACAGACAACATCATCGTGATCATCGAGAATCCTGATTTGACACTTAGCATTGGTCCAGATGTCAATGCAAGCTGCTTGGACCAAACCACCTTTGTGCCCCAGCCTACTGGTGGATCTGGTGGATTTACCTTCCAATGGACCGTAGATGGCGTGCCGGTAGCAACTTCAGGCAACTACACGATTCAGTCATTTGAAACTGTGACCGTAGGATTGACCATGGATGATGCATGCGGTGAAAGCGCAACCGCCACAGCACAATTGATTATCCCCAATATGCCGCTGAGTATTCTTGCTGCTGCGGACACCAGTATTTGCGTCGGAGAAGATGCCTACCTATGGGCGTCGGCCGCCGGTGGTGAGGACGGATTTATCTACCAATGGAGCAATGATTTGAATGGAGATTCGATTACTGTGGAGGATGCTACTATCACAAGTACCTTGCAAGTGATGGCCACCGATATCTGCGGCCGAACGATCACAGAAGAGGTAACAGTGAATGTACTTCCGATCAGTGCTGGCTTTTATGTACAAAACTTGAACGACAATTTGTACGAATTCACTGCGAATCCAACCCCAGAATGTCCAACATGTGATGTGCTGTGGGACTTTGGTGACGGCGATATCAGCAGCGAATGGGAACCTATGCATCAATTCGACGGGCTTGACAACTATCAAGTCAGCTTGACCATGGTGAATGAACTCGGGTGCTCAAATACCCAATATTACATGGTGATTGGAACTGCTCTGATTTACATCCCAACTTCGTTTACACCCAATGGCGACGGTGTAAATGACACGTGGCATGTCGTAAGCAATGGTATCATGGAGTATGAAATAAACATATTCAACCGCTGGGGCGATGTGGTATTCAGTAGCACAGATCCAAGCGAAGCATGGTTGGGTGGCGACCAAGCCAATGGTGTTGGCTATTACGGCCAAAATGAAGTTTACAATTACGCCGTGCGCGTCAAAGGATTCGACAGCGAAACCTATAAGACACGCGGAACGATCATGTTGATTCGATAAAAACACACACATATTATATAAGAAGGCCAGCTAACGCTGGCCTTTTTTTGTGCTTCTTCATCGTAGATGCCTCGCATTGAGACAAAAAAAAGCGGACCCTGAAGGATCCGCCTATATTAGACTTTCGCAGACTACGCTTACAAGTGAATCACTTCGCCGTAAGCGGCAGCAGCTGCTTCCATGATCGCTTCACTCATAGTTGGGTGCGGGTGAACTGTCTTGATCAACTCCTCACCTGTCGTCTCGAGTTTACGAAGCGCCACGCACTCAGCAATCATTTCAGTGACATTTGCACCGATCATGTGAGCGCCCAACAACTCCCCGTACTTTGCATCAAAGATCAACTTGACAAATCCATCTTTGTGTCCAGCTGCGCTCGCTTTGCCGCTCGCGCTGAATGGGAACTTACCAATTTTGATGTCCAAGCCCTTTTCTTTAGCAGCTCTTTCGGTCATACCTACACTGGCAATTTCTGGCGAGCAATAGGTGCAACCTGGGATATTACCATAATCCAACGGTTGTGGATGGTGACCAGCTATTTTCTCTACGCAAATAATGCCCTCTGCGCTTGCTACGTGCGCCAACGACTGCCCTGGTGTGCAATCACCGATGGCATAATATCCCGGCAAATTTGTTTGGTAAAATTTATCTACCACAATTTTTCCTTTGTCGGTAATGATACCTACGTCTTCCAAACCAATGTTTTCGATGTTGGCTACTACACCTACTGCTGAAAGAACCACATCGCATTCAAGCACACTTTCTGTATCACCTGATTTTACGGTCACTTTGCAACCTTTGCCTGCGGTATCAACTTTAGTTACTTCGGCGTTGTTGTGTACATCGATTCCAGCTGCTTTGAAGGACTTTAAGAGCGCCTTTGACACATCTTCGTCTTCCACAGGCACGATGTTGGCCGCATACTCTACGATCGTCACCTTGGCGCCCATCGCATTGTAGAAATACGCAAACTCCACACCAATGGCGCCACTGCCTACAATCACCATGCTTTTCGGCATTTCAGGCAATGTCATGGCATCACGGTACCCAATGATCTTTTTGCCATCTTGCTTGAGATTGGGTAGTTCGCGTGAGCGACCGCCCGTAGCAATGATGACATGATTGGCAGCGATTTCAGACTTGGTTCCGTCTGCTGCAATCACTTCTATTTTTTTACCGGCAAGTACCTTGCCCGTGCCCATGATCACATCGATCTTGTTCTTTTTCATCAAGAACTGCACACCCTTACTCATGCCATCGGCCACGCCACGACTGCGCTTTATGACACCCGCGAAATCAGCCTTTGGAGCACCCACTTCAATTCCATACTCCTTGGCATGTTGAATATATTGAAAAACAGAGGCACTCTTCAATAGGGCTTTGGTAGGGATACAACCCCAATTGAGACAAATACCGCCAAGCGCTTCACGCTCAACGATTGCCGTTTTTAAACCCAATTGAGAGGCGCGAATTGCAGTCACATAACCGCCTGGTCCGCTGCCCAATACTATTACATCGTAATTCATTCTTCTTTGATTTGTTTGTTGCTGCGAATGTACATTAAGAATTTCAGTTGATCCAATTTGACTCAAAAAGAAAAATATGACCCAAAGCGTTGCGCGAATCGTGAATAATTTGCGCTGCAATGGACGGCATTGTTTAATTTAGCAGCGTTATGCTCAAACAGTCCCTACAACAAAAACTCCAACAAAAACTAAGTCCTCAGCAGATTCAGCTGATGAAAATGCTCCAAATTCCTACCATGGAATTGGACCAGCGCATCAAAGAGGAAATGGAGGTCAATCCCGCTTTGGAAGAGGGCAAAGACGAAGAAGAACAAGAAAAGGAACAAGAGGAGTTGACTCAAGAGGAGCAGGAATTGGACAATGAGGAAACCAAAGAAAACGAGGACATTGATCTGAGTGATTATTTGGACGACGATGATACCCCCGATTACAAGTTAAGCGCCAACAACCACAGTGCAGATGACGAATCGCGCGAAACCCCCATTGGCGCAGGAAGTACTTTTCAAGATTTGCTGTATGCTCAACTTGGGATGAGCGACCTGGATGAACGCGAATTGCTTTTGGCCGAATACCTGGTTGGAAACCTAGATGAATCTGGTTATCTGCGCCGCGAATTGCCTTCCATTGTGAATGACCTGGCATTCTCGTTGAATCTTTCTACCGATGTGCATGAGCTGGAGGAAATACTCCGAGTCATTCAAGAATTGGATCCTCCCGGTATTGGTGCACGCGATCTTCGCGAATGCCTGCTGATCCAAATTCGACGCTCCGAAGCGCGTGACACCGATAGTAAAATCGCTGAAGTCATCATAGATAAATTCTTTGAAGAATTCACCAAAAAACATTACGAAAAAGTAGCCAAGCGTTTGGAAATTGATGAGGAATCATTGAAGCCTGCAATTGACTTTATTCTACACCTCAACCCCAAGCCCGGCAATAGTGTCGTGGAATCCACAGGACGCGTACAACACATCGTTCCAGACTTTTTATTGATCGTAGAAAACGACGAACTCAAACTCACATTGAATAGTCGAAACGCGCCAGAATTGCGCATCAGCCGTGAATACAAGGAGATGATGCAAACCTATATGGCCACCAAAAACAAGGACACCAAGCAAAAGGAAGCCATGACCTTTGTCAAACAAAAGATGGATTCCGCCAAGTGGTTTATCGATGCGATCAAACAACGCAATGAAACCCTGCTTTTCTGTATGGAGGCCATCGTGCAATATCAACGCGATTTTTTCCTCACCGGTGACGAGACAAAACTAAAGCCGATGATCCTCAAAGACATCGCAGACATGGTCGGTATGGATATTAGCACCATCAGCCGCGTGGCCAATAGCAAGTACATTCAAACTCCACATACCACCTATTTGCTCAAATACTTCTTCAGTGAAAGTTTGAGTACCGATGAGGGAGAAGAGGTAAGTTCGCGCGAAGTGAAGCAGATCCTCAAAGATGCGATTGGCGCGGAATCCAAACGCAAACCATTGACGGATGAAAAATTGATGTCCATCCTCAACGAAAAAGGTTATAACATTGCACGGCGCACGGTCGCCAAATACCGCGAACAATTGGGAATACCTGTAGCTCGATTGCGCAAAGAACTCTAATGGAACGAATCATCATGAACATCAAGGACAAGCTTGTGATGCCTACAGGCGACGCAGTCATTTTGCGCCTAGCTCAGTTCTTAAGCATTCTGTTTCATCCGCTATGGATGCCGCTGGTGATCTACCTCTCCGTGCGTGTGATCGACCCCTACTACATTGCCCCCACTGAGGCAGATATGTTCGTTTTCCTCTTACTGGGGATCAACATTGTGGCTCCCGCATTGAGTA
>JAIYCK010000085.1 GCA_027488055.1 Flavobacteriales bacterium
AGTGCCATTGATCAATGCCAGGCCTTCCTTGCTCGACAAGCGAACAGTTCTGAATCCAGTCAATTCCGCCGCGTCTGCAGTGCTCATGCGCTCTTGATTGCACCACACCTCCCCTTCGCCAATAATCGGCAGACATAAATTTGCCAATGGAGCAAGATCGCCGCTTGCACCCAACGAACCGCGCGTGTACACCACTGGAGTGATCTGTAAGTTAAATAGATCTACCAAGGCCTGCACGGTGCTGACCTGCACCCCACTGTGACCAAAACAGAGGCCTTGCACTTTGAGCAAGAGCATCAGGCGCACGATGTCTTTCTGCACCACGTCACCCATGCCGCAGGCATGCGAACGCAAGAGATTGTACTGCAAGGTCTCCAAATCATTTGCATCAATAGCTGTTTCGCAGAGCGAGCCAAAACCGGTGTTGATACCATAAATTGGTTTCACCGCCTTTGGAATGGCTTCGTCCAAATAGGTCCTGCACTTTTGAATGCGCGCCAGGGCAGCCTCGTGCAGTACGAGATAAGCATTGGATTGTACCAATTGCATGGCCTGTTGGGGTGTTAAAGACTCCTCAGGATGGATATAATACACATTTGACATAGTTCACACGTTATGAAAAATAAATTCTACGAGCATCTTAGATCGCTTCCCATTGAAATCGGAATGTCCCGTATTGCATGCGAAAACGAACACACGAAACATCTACATTCAGCCAGCCAAGGTCGGTTCAAAAAGACACAGACGCCGAATGGGTATGGGATTGTGCAATCAAAGACACAATTGTAGTTGAATTGAACCAACGAACTTACGTCACAAGGTTGGCTAAACGAAATTTTTCTTTTCACTCAAGCGCCGGCCGAACACTCTGAAACACTATTAAAATAAGGCCTTTCAGAATTATATAAAAATATATTTGGAATTATAAAAAATTGTCGTCTTATATTTGCCACGTAGAAAAAAGACAAAAATGTTTCAAAATCAAAACCAAATGATGTGTTGTATGCACCGCCGAAAAGGGGGATGATACACCATGTCGCAATTTTGACATACCAAGATATCATCGCCCCTCCGAAAGAGGGGTTTTTTATTTTCCAGCAAATCCAATGACACACATTCAAAACACATATCACACAATGGCCAATCATATGATGATGCATGCGTGCATGTGCATGTGTTGTGCATTTACCTCAGGCCGATGTGTGTCCGATTGATCCAATCCACTCTGTACCACATTTCATCACAAGGCCTGCATCACCGCAGGCCTTTTTTATTTCTAAATCATTTAATTTTTATACACATGTCAACATTTCAATTCGAAACCCTGCAGCTTCACGCTGGCCAAACCCCTGATCCGATTACGAAGTCAAGGGCAGTTCCCATTTATCAAACAACGAGCTATGTCTTTGACAACAGCACGCAAGCCGCCAATTTATTTGGGCTCAAAGAATTTGGCAACATCTACACACGGATCATGAATCCCACCACCGATGTATTTGAGAAGCGCATTGCCGCGCTTGAAGGTGGAGTAGCTGCCTTGGCTGTTTCCAGCGGACAAGCCGCTCAATTCATTGCACTGAACAATCTGCTGCAAGTGGGCGACAATTTCGTCACCACTTCTTATTTGTACGGTGGTACTTACAACCAATTCAAAGTACAATTCAAACGCCTTGGTGTGGAAGCACGCTTTGCTGACGGCGATGATGCGCAATCCATTGCCTCGCTCATCGATGACAAAACCAAAGCCATTTATCTTGAAACCATCGGCAACCCTGGCTTCAATGTACCCGATTTTGAAGCGATTGCTGCCGTGGCCAAAAAATACGATTTGCCATTGATTGTCGACAACACATTTGGTGCAGGCGGCTATCTTTTTAAGCCCCTTGCGCATGGAGCAAACATCGTGGTCGAAAGCGCCACCAAATGGATCGGTGGACATGGCACCACCGTCGGCGGGGTCATCGTAGATGGTGGTAATTACAATTGGGGCAATGGAAAATTTCCACAATTCTCCGAACCCAGCGAAAGCTATCATGGACTGATATTCTCCAACGTGTTTGGCATCGACAATCCGCTTGGATTGCCCAACATTGCATTCATCATCCGAGCGCGCGTGGAAGGACTGCGCGATTGGGGCGCTTCTCAATCGCCATTCAACAGTTTTTTGCTGCTACAAGGTTTGGAAACACTTTCGTTGCGTGTGCAGCGCACCAGTGACAATGCGTTGGAATTGGCACAATGGCTTGAAAACTTACCAGAAGTGGAATTTGTAAACTATCCCGGCTTGCCATCTTCCCCTTATTACACCCTCGCTAACAAATATCTGCGCAATGGCTATGGAGGAGTGTTGAGTTTCAAATTAAAAGGCGATCCGCAGCAAGCCGAAACGGTGATCAACTCGTTGCAGCTCATTTCTCACCTTGCGAATGTGGGCGATGCCAAAACATTGATCATTCATCCTGCAAGTACCACCCATGAGCAGCTTGATGCAGAAGAGCAGCGCAGCGCAGGC
>JAIYCK010000053.1 GCA_027488055.1 Flavobacteriales bacterium
AATGCAGCATCTGTTGGAGCAAATACGGTGAAAGGACCTGCACCAGACAAATCATCGGCAAGTTCTGCTGCGATTACTGCAGCTTCCAGAGTAGTGTGGCTTGGGCTATTGACAATGATGTCAACGACCGTTTGAGCTTGGACATTCCAGCTCGTTAAAAAGAGAAATAGAATAAAGGATAATTGTTTCATAATGAAAATGATTTATGACCTTAGAACAATAAAATGGCGTTCCGGTTCAGACGACCAGCGAAAAAAATCACATCCACATGAATATCAATCAAATAAAAAAACAGAATTGACTCCTATCAATATTTCAATTAATGGAACACCACGATGCAACCAATCATGAACCAAGCCTCTGGTCGGACCTTGGGCATAAAACGAGTGGATCTTGTGTTTTACGATTGATTTGCCAATTTTCAAAACACCAACCTTCGTACTCCCCAGATAAAAATAACCCACAGAAAAGGGTTATCGTTTTAGAGGATGAAATGCATTGCCTCAAAATGAACAGGATTATCCAGACCTGCTCCGCGGTCCGGATGGACCTAATGGAGGGCTTTACTAAGAAAAGCTAAGTCCGCTGCGCGTCCTTCCTTTTTGCATTCCTATTCAGCTTTTGTAAGCAAGCTTCCAACGATTATATAAATGCATTCCAACAAAAGGGGCAGGAATATCCAGACCTGCTCCGCGGCCTGGATGGACCTAATGGGGGGCTTTACTAGAAAAAGCCCAGATGCTCCGCATCTGTGTTTTTTTCTGTCTTTTCATTCATTCAAACCTTCGGTTTGATTTTGAAAAGACATAAAAAAACCCGAGATAACTCTCGGGCTTTTTCTAGTAGCGGGGGCAGGACTCGAACCTACGACCTTTGGGTTATGAGCCCAACGAGCTACCAACTGCTCCACCCCGCAATATGTCTTAATGGTTGATTTGGTGATCAACGAAATTGCTTGATTAGTGAAGTAAACTGAACCTCTTTTTTACTTCTACAAGAACCGCGATCGTTTCCTGTTTGAGGGGTGCAAATATACACTACTTTTGTACTTTAAAATCAATATCCGATAAAAACTTTTGGAAAGCACGCACAAAGCAGGTTTCGTCAACATTATAGGTAATCCCAATGCGGGAAAATCTACCTTGATGAATGCCTTGATGGGGGAAAAACTGAGTATCGTTACGCCCAAAGCTCAGACTACTCGTCACCGTATCATGGGAATATTGAACGGAGAAGAATACCAAATTGTGTACAGCGATACACCGGGAGTATTGGATCCTAAGTACAAGTTACATGAGGGAATGATGAAGTTTGTGGGCAGCGCTTTGGTGGATGCCGACTTGATCCTCTTGGTCATCGATTTGGCCGACAAAAAACCCATGCACGAAGCCACCCTGAATAAGATTAAAAAATCAGGAATTCCGGTGTTTGTGGTGCTTAATAAATACGATGTCGTTGGCAACGAAGGTGCCAATATCGCATTCGAATATTGGTCACAAGAATTGCCAAACGCCAAAATATTCCCTGTTTCTGCCTTGCACAAGTTGCAAGTGGATTTGCTTCTGAAACAAGTGATCCAAGTATTGCCCGACTCTCCTCCCTATTTCCCAAAAGATGAAATCAGCGATAAGTCGATCCGCTTTTTTGCTTCTGAAATTATCCGCGAGAAAATATTCTTGACCTACTCCAAAGAAATTCCTTACAGCACGGAAGTCGTGATTGAAGCGTTTCGCGATGAAATCGACATCGCGCACATCAATGCATTGATCATTACCGAGCGGGAATCACAGAAGGCCATCATCATCGGTCATCAAGGCAAAATGCTCAAGAAAATTGGCACCGAAGCACGCAAAGACATCGAATCTTTTTTGGATAAGAAGGTGATGCTGACTACCCACGTGAAAGTGGACGAAAATTGGCGCAACGATGCACGCCGTCTCAAAGGATATGGATATTTAGAGGAATAAAGTCATGCTGGTATTTCCTCCTTGTAAAATCAATATTGGACTCTTTGTAACGCACAAGCGCTCCGATGGCTATCATGCGATCGAGAGTATTTTTTATCCTGTGCAGTGGAATGATATGCTCGAAATCATTCCTTCCTCCAAACTAGAGAGTAGCTTTCAATTGATGGGGAACCAAGTCACTACCAACCATGCTGACAATATTGTATGGAAGGCGCTGCAATTGATCCTGAAGGATTTTCCACAATGCCATTCCGATCTCTATCTTTTCAAAAACATACCATCTGGCGCTGGACTGGGTGGCGGCAGTGCGGATGGAGCGCAAACGCTGGTGATGTTGAACAGGATGTATCAACTTCAATTGAGCCAAACACAACTCGAGGCGTATGCCGCTCAACTTGGAAGCGATTGTCCGTTTTTTGTTGAATCACAACCCAAACTAGTCGAAGGGCGCGGTGAACGCATGACTCCGCATGCATTGCGCTTGACAGGAAAACACATCGCCATCATTCACCCTGGATTGCACGTGAGTACGGCGGATGCCTATCGCATGATTATTCCTCGAGCGGCAACCTATTCCCTTCAAGAATTGACGATTGATACGATCTCTGAATGGTCGAATTTCATCCGAAATGACTTTGAGTCCCCCGTCATCCAGATGTTTCCAGAGATTGGCGACATCAAACAAACCTTGTACGATTGCGGAGCGAGCTACGCCAGCATGAGTGGCAGCGGTTCTGCCGTGTATGGCCTATTCGACGAAAAACCCAACCTACCCGTTTGGCCGGCGCATTACAAGCTATTTGAAGGCATCTTATAGTCTCACAACACTTCAATAACCAAGCCTTTGAGGTATTCACCTTCTGGATGGAAAATGCTCACAGGGTGGTCGCCCGGTTGCTGCAAACGATAAAGGATACGCACATTGCGTTTGGCCTGAATCGCCGCAGCCATAATCGTTCCAGCAAATAAATTGCGATCGACCACCTGACTGCATGAAAAGGTAAACAACAATCCACCTGGCTTAATTTGGCGAATGGCCGCTTCGTTGATGCGCGTATACGCTTGAATCGCCTGATGACGCGCACTCAAATGCTTGGCAAAAGCGGGAGGATCCAATACGATGATGTCATAATCTTCCTCTAGGTTTTTGAGATAATGCACCGCATCGGCCTTGATGGTGCGATGCACTGCCGGATCATATCCATTGAGTTTCAAATTCTCCTCGGTAAGATCCAATGCTTTCTGACTGCTATCAAGGCTATGCGCTAAAACAGCGCCTCCATTGAGTGCGCAAATGGAAAATCCTCCTGTATAACAAAAGGTATTCAATACTTTTTTACCCTTTGCCAATTGTCCCAACAAAAAACGGCTCTCCCGCTGATCAATGAAGAACCCTGTTTTCTGACCGGTCTCCCAATCAATCTTATACTTCGCGCCATGTTCCAGGCATATTTCATCGGGCTGTGCGCCTATCAAATATTCATCTTGCGAGCGCTGGCCACCATTCTTTTCAAGTTTTTCAGCACTCTTGTTATAGACCGATGTCACACCAACAACTTCGACCAATATTTCGGCCAACAACTGCCTCAACTCATGCATACCGACGCTGTGGGTTTGTATCACTGCGGTCTTGCCGTAAATGTCTACGATAAGGCCCGGCATACCGTCGCCTTCCGCATGAATCAAACGATACATTGTGGTATTGGTGTCGCTGGCAATGCGCAACTTGGAGCGTAGATCAAAGGCTTGCTGAACCTTGTTTTTCCAAAATGCTCGATCCAATTCGCCTTGCTCGAAACTAAAAATTCGAACCGCAATGGATCCTTCAGCGGCATGACCATAGGCCAGAAAACGACCTTTTTGATC
>JAIYCK010000309.1 GCA_027488055.1 Flavobacteriales bacterium
GCCCAACAAAATGCTGCGGTTGTCCGGGGAGCAATCCCATGCCAAAAGCAGCGGACGAACATCCACAAATGTCGCAAGACAAAAGAGCACTCGGAAAAAACACCACAGACATACACCCCATCCAGAAGGATCGAACGTAACGGTTCATGAATAAATAAGCTAAATGTTACACGATAAAGGCATAGCACAATACTCGTGATGTGAATCACGAAAAGTGCAAATAAAAAGTCAAAATGACCTCATACTATGGCAACACCTAGACAGCAGGTGGATATTCGTGAGGTTCGGAAAATTGACTCTGCGCACAACACTCATAGCACGTTGTATATTTATCAAAGGGGACCCAAGATGCAGATACCTCATTCACACATGGCACTATGAAATAGGAACAGCGCCATTCCTCTTGCTCGTCTTGGCCGGCATCACGCTCATCGGTATCGAGTTGTTTTTTCAAAACACAACTCGCTTGACAACAATTCTTTGCTGCATCGCGCTGCTCGCAAACCTCCGATACTAAATGGTCGTAATTTGAATAAAACCAAATGGTCACTGCAAATTGGTGCAAAAAAGGCATCATGAAAATCAGGACGAATGTCCAAATAAATACCTTGCTGTATTTGATCTTTTTCAACACGGCGCGAAAGTACTTCAGGAGGTACTGATTTCAAAACAAAAGATGCCCCAGCCTTGGAATGCACGGCCAACTTCTTGAATAGACTAATTAATCGCACGCCACGACCGAGAATTTCTCTTTTTCCCATCCCCGATTGCTCTTATCTTCGCCCACGCGTATCACGCATTTACCATCATGGGGCAAATCACCTTAATAGATAGCAAATTACTCAACCTTATCCTGGATCGATTGTGTTATCAATTGATTGAAAACCACAACGATTTCAGTCAAAGCGCCATCATAGGCCTGCAACCCAGAGGCGTATTTTTGGCGGAACACATCGTGGAGCGTTTACGCAGCATTCAACCCAAAAGCACCATCTTGTACGGCGTTTTGGATCCCACATTTTACCGCGATGACTTCCGTATTGCAAATCGTCCGCTGACAGGCCATCGCACCGATATCCAGTTCAGCCTCGAAAACAAACATGTGGTATTGATCGATGATGTATTGTTCAGCGGTCGCACCATTCGCGCTGGACTCGAGGGGTTGTTGGAATTTGGACGCCCCCAAAAAGTAGAACTACTCACCTTGATCGATCGCCGTTTTACGCGCGAACTACCCATCGAACCCAATTACATCGGGAAAAGCATCGATAGCTACGACAACCAAAAGGTGAAAGTGATGTGGAAAAAAGATGGCGGCGAAGACAAAGTGCTATTACTAACCGAGAGCGACAAACAATGAAGGAAAGCAACCAAGGACTCAGTGTGCAGCACTTGTTAGGCATCAAAGACCTCAAGCGCAACGATATTGACCTCATACTTCAACAAGCCGATTTGTTCAAAGAGGTATTGAGCAGACCCATCAAAAAAGTCCCTTCCTTGCGTGACGTGACGGTCGCCAATTTGTTTTTTGAAAACTCCACGCGCACCCGCCTCAGTTTCGAGCTCGCCGAAAAAAGATTGAGCGCCGATGTCGTGAATTTTTCCGCCTCTGGATCCTCTGTCAAAAAGGGTGAAACCCTCGTAGATACCGTGAACAACATCCTCGCCATGAAAGTGGATATGGTGGTGATGCGCCACAGCGCTCCGGGCGCCTGTGTTTTTCTTCAACGACATATCGGTGCATCCATCATCAATGCAGGCGATGGCACGCACGAACATCCCACCCAAGCCCTCCTCGACGCATACAGTATCCGCGAAAAACTAGGCAGTGTCGAAGGCAAAAAAGTAGTCATCGTCGGTGATATCACCCATTCGCGGGTGGCCTTGTCCAACATCTACTGCTTACAAAAATTAGGCGCCGAAGTCATGGTATGTGGCCCCACTACCTTGATCCCCAAACACATTCAAAGCTTAGGCGTAAAGGTGGAGCACAACTTGCGCAAAGCCCTCGAATGGTGCGACGTGGCCAATATGCTGCGCATTCAACTCGAACGCCAAGACGAAAGTGTACGCTACTTCCCTAGCCTGAGAGAATACACCATGCAATATGGTCTTGACAAAAAACTACTCGACAGCCTACCCAAAAAGATTGTGGTGATGCACCCAGGTCCCATCAACAGAGGTGTTGAAATCACCAGCGATGTAGCCGACAGCGATCAAAGCATCATTTTGGAACAAGTAGAAAACGGCGTGGCCGTGCGCATGGCAGTCATTTATCTGTTAGCACAATCACGCCTGCACAAGCACTGAGTAAAGTCCACTCAATCCCTTGGCCATCCCGGTCGCACAACAATCCAAAATCATACAGGCCAAGCCTGCATGTATTTCCCTGACTTGTCTTCCTGAGCATCGCGAAGGATCTTAGCATCGTGAAAGATCTTAGCCTCGCGAAGGGGAACTTCTCCATATCCTATCATAAAAAAACCTCCTCCGTTTCGGGAAGAGGTTCTTTATTTTCATCTACTCGGCTTGTGGCCTTAGCAGTATGCTCATCAAAACAATTACTTGTTGATTTTACCACTTACCAATTGTGACCCATTTTGGATGGTGTACATGTAAATGCCCGAAGGCAATTGATTGGTTGAAATCACATTGCGTGTATTGCCAGACAAAGCCACTTTGCCTGTCGCATCGAATACAAATACTTGATAACCTTTGCTGCGCTCCAAGCCTTCA
>JAIYCK010000120.1 GCA_027488055.1 Flavobacteriales bacterium
CACCTTGAGAATTAACCGTGACAGCAATTATCATGTCACAAGTTAATCCATCGGCATTACCTGTTAGCTTTGGACTACTGACAAATTTCCTACCCTTCAACGAATGTTCATACCCCGAACCTTTGCCGCCGCCTTTTCCGTCGCCATCGCCGCCTCCTTCACCGCCTCCTTTTCCTTCAGATCCACCTCCGTCGAAGATACCATTTTTACCCACTTGGCCATCCTCCTTCCCTTGTTTACCGGAACCTGTGGTATTGCCTTTTCCTGCCTTGTTGGCCTGATTCATCAGCGCATTCAGCTTCTCTTGTTGTTTTTGAGCCTCGGTCTTTTCCGCTGGCTTTGAATTTTTATTTGGCGTAGGATTCTTGGTGGACTGCTTGTCGTTGTTCACCGTAGGTGCAGCTGCATTGGTGTTTTCGGCGATGGCCGCATCGTCTACTACCTCACCCGTTTCTGTTGGGGGAGCATCAGCCGCTGACTCTTCACTTTCGCCCCAGCCATCGATGCTATTGCCCAGACCGGCAAGATCCATGCTCGCATAACCCACTGTGCCCGTACCTCCGTTTCCTCCGCCACCTCCAACACAATTTCTTAAATTAAGTAGCAGAAAAACCAGCAGCGCATGAAAAAGCACTGTCCCCGTCAAAGAGATATTTCTGTCTTTACTTGTTGTCATTGAGGTACTATTCTCCATCTTTCGGCTTGGTGGCCACAAATGGCTCCCATGCATTGGCTCTTAGTACAGCCAATAGTTCAATTGTTTCACCAGTTGGAACATCTCGATCGATGTTTAGGATGATTTTCTTGTCATTGATGGCTCCCATCACCGCTTTAAGTCTGCGCTCTACCGCTTCTGCCCCACCTTCGACAATGTCGCTGTTGATCATGTAAACAAGATCTTTTGTGACTGTCACAGTGGTGGTACTTTGAGTGGGCGTGCCATTGGCTACTTTAGGCAAATTCACCTGCTCACCATTCACAGCCATGGTGCTGGCGATGATAAAGAAGATCAACAACATGAAAATGATATCCGACAGCGCCGACATACCACCTTCGATGTGTACTTTATTCCTGCGTCCAAAATTCATGGCCTCAAATTAATTAGTTGGTTGTTCGAGAATATCCATGAATTCAACGGCATTGCTCTCCATTTTGTTGACCACTTTTCCAATGCGAGTGACCAATGTATTGTAGCCCACGTAGGCAATGATAAATACGATCAAACCCACGGCAGAGGAAATCATTTTGAGGTAAAGACCTTCAGATACTGTTCCGATTTGAAGACTGCCAGCTTCAGCAATATCACGGAAGATGGTAATAACACCAAACACAGTACCCAAGAATCCGAAAACCGGTGCAATACCAGCGATGGTAGCAAGGATATTCACATTGCGTTCGAGCTTCGAAGTTTCCAGTTTACCTACATTTTCGATGGCTTTTTTAATTTCTTCTGTAGGCTTTCCGATGCGCGAAACACCCTTTTCAATCATACGTGCCACAGGTGTTTGCGAAGTGCCACAAAGATTGCGTGCGCTATCGAGTTTACCTTGAGAGATATATTCTTTGATTTTGGCCATGAAATTGGCCTCCTCTTTATCTGCTTTGCCAACTGTCAATGTTCTTTCGATGATGATATAAACCGCCACAACGCTCATGATCAATTGAGGAATGTAGATATACCAACCTTTCATCAATTGTTCCATGATATCGAAATTGCCGACTGGTGCTTTGGCTGGGACGCCCACCAATCCGCTGGTAGCTTCGTTAATGCCATTTGAAAGCCCATCTTGAATCAAAAAAAGCAAGTCCATGTTGTAGTACTTTAGAATAAAAAATAATAATTGTGAGGCTCACACCGGAAGCGGTCTATGAGCAACGCTAAAATTGGATGATAATTGCACCAAATGGATGCGGTCGCAAAAACTTATTCAAAATAGAAAGTTCATTCCTCCATCGCTACAAAAAAAAAGGCCACTTCGAAAAGTGGCCTTGTATATTTTGTGTCAAGTCAATTATTTGACCATTGCAATTTTATGGCTTGAATACACATGCTGCTCATCCACCAAGATAATTTGGTAGATCCCTTTGCTTGTGCCACTCATGTCCATCATCTGACTATTCGCTAGTGTCAATGGAGCCAACTGCTTCGCCATCACCAAACGACCGCTAGCATCGTATACACGTGCTTGCAGCTTGTTGATCGCTAAGTCACCACTGAACCAAATGATATCACCTTGTTGTACCACATTTACAGGTGACTGCTCGAACGTGCCATTCACATCCAACGCACCCACGGTGATCGTGATTTCCTCTGAACAAGTGCACATGCCATTATTGACCATCAAAGTAGCGTTATAAACCCCTGGTTCGTCAAAAATGACTTCGATGGATTCATTGTTGTATTGCACACCGTTGATATTCCAAGTGTAGCTTAATCCAGTACCTGCTTGTGTTTCTATAGAGAGTGTTTCACCTGTTTGAAGACTCAAGGTGTTTGCTGTCCACAAGTAATTAAAATTGGTCTCTGGAGACAAGTCAATCGATTCCGTGATGGTCTCACAGGTGGTGTAGATTGCTAACTCATACTGATCACCTGGCAAGAATTCTTCTACCAATTCATTGCCTTCTACAGTACCCTCGCGGACGATATTGCCTTCGCCATTCATCAATACATAAGCGAACCATTCTGTGTTTGCTACTTCATATCTCAACACACCATCATTTCCAACACACGTGGCACGTACCAAGTGTGTTTGAGTGGCAGTTACAGACATGGGCTCATCGATAATGATTGTTTGTTCATTCACGCCGCAGCCTTCTGCACCGTTGCTAATGGAGAGTGTATAAGCACCCGCACTCAAGTGATCGAAGGTGACAGATCCATTTGCAGAATAGGTGGTTTGATCAGCTGCCAAGGTCACATTCCAAACACCTTCTGGTGTTACCACATCAATGAAACCGTCTTCTGAATTCGCGCATGTCGTGTTGGACGTAAGGATTGTAGCCGCCACTTGACCGTGAATCATAAAGCGCACTCCCTCAAATGGGCCTGCTGCATTTACAACCATAGAGGCACCTTGAATAATATTCATGAATTGACCGCTAACTAAATCCTCAAGGATCAAGCATGCTCCCAATGGAAGATTTTGATCCTCCAAAATCGTCAATGTATACGCGCCAGCAGTTGGCATTTTTACATGAACAGGAATGGACAAATTTTGATTGTATGGACGACTATCCATGCTCAATGGAAGTTCTGCATTTTGCAAAAGGGCCATTTGCACTGCCTCCGCATCCGGACTTGACAAGTGCTGCACGTCGTATTGGTCGAAATCAGCGGTAGCCTCATCCATCAGAGATACGATGACTTCATCCGCACGATCTTCTTTTGACAATTGAATAGCGAAGAACGTTTGCTCGTTTTCTGAACGCTCGAAAGCGGTTCCAGTAGCAGTCTTAAAGGTTTCTTGATAAGACAAGCTTTGTCCTGCCGCATTCACCTTCACCAAGAACGATTGGCTATTTGGAATATAACGCGAAGCGCTACC
>JAIYCK010000215.1 GCA_027488055.1 Flavobacteriales bacterium
CTTTTGCTCACACTGCGCTGGAATCTAACTATATCGACGATCAAGGGCTGCCTTTCAGTGGCCTATACAAAAGCTTTGATGGTCAAAATAGATTGGTGTATACGGCTCAAGTGCTCGACGGGGCATTGCACGGGACAATCACTTATTTTGACATCGATGGTAGAATAGACCAAATGGGACAATATAGCATGGGTGAAAAACAAGGTAAGTGGGAACAATTTAATGACCAAGGGGCTTTGGTTGGACAAGCATTTTATCAAAACGGTCTCAAGCATGGCATTTGGAGTGTGTGGGACGACAATGGCGTAAAAAGATATCACATGGTTTATGATAACGGTCAAAAGGTCGACGTGTGGAAGGTATACAACGAAAAGGAAGTGCTGGTGGCTGAGCGCTCCTACAGCAAAAAATAGTCTAAAATGTAAATTGGACGAGCAGATCCTATGTTCGCTCCGGCTAGGGCTAATCGTGCGCGCTAGTGATCAACACTTTATACTCAGAAGTGTAAAATAATCAGGCTAATTGGCAATTTGGATCCGTTGAGTTTTGTGCACGTATTCGAATTCCGAAATAGGCTGAACCCTGTTTGTCGTTATTTGCTGTCAAATCCCTCTGTTGGTTCTGCCATGCTTAATTTCTATCGACTGAGGTAATGTTAAAGTCCATTTCTCGTTGTTTTTGTGAGTGATTGGGTTTCCCATGCAGTTACTCATTTAGTTCAATCATATTGAAGAAGCAATGCCGCTTTTCTAATGTTTATTTTGTAAATTCGCCGCACTCCGGTTGGGGCGATCGTCAATGCCTTGCGTGTCTGTAACGCAAGAATTGTAAACAGGGGTCTATAGACGCACACCTTATCTTCGATACTGTGCAACTAAGACTTGCATCTATCGGACTAGTAATAAATGCATTAATTCAAAATAACTTATGAGCGTACGTTCATTGAAGTGGTTTTTTGTGAGCTTCTTGGCATTCCTAGGTACAAAAGGGAATGCACAGTTGGCCACCAATCCGATAACGGTCGAAACCGTAGTCCACTATGGTGATTATGGTGACGGGGTGGATTTGACCGGATATGTCACCTATTACGTCTATGTCAATTTTCAGAATGCTGACAACTACTTGACTGCCATTTTTGGCGAAGAGGCCATTCCAGACTGTGTGCAAGATGCGACCAATGTGCTTTTCATGGATTTTGATTGTGAGGTTTTTCAGCACGAAGCAGAGGGACCTTATGGTTACACACAGAGTTGCCTATATGATTTTGGCATTTTTCCTTCTTCACAATATGATTCTTGGATTTCTATTGGTGCCGATTGTGCCAGCACGCCCACGTGTGATTTGGTCAATTCATTGGGACAATGCACCACATGGTTAAACGACTTTGAGGGCGCTACCAACGGTGATCAATTTGATGGGGGTGATTTTTTCTGGGATGAATTTGCCATTTTTGATTTGCCTTGCAACGCAGCAGTGCCAGGTAACAATTCTGTGGCCTATGCAGGTGCTGATAACCGGGTTCAAATTGCACAGTTTACCACCTGTGGAAACATGAATGGCTGTATCAATTTGTCTTATCGAACGCAAGCCATGATCGATGCAGGTACTGCCGATGGGGAACAAGTCACCAATATTTGTTTTGAGGCCTTCCATCCTTGCTTGACCAACTTAATGGATACTACTCCAATGGTCGGAATGGCAGGCTGTTTTGGTGGAGCCGCACAAGTAAGTCTAGATGCTTCAGGCAACGGTCCTGTGGACTTTCAATTGCATCCCGCCAATGATTTGGCCACTGTGATTGATAATTTTGATAATCAAACGGGATTGACGATCAATCCAATATCAGTTGGAGAGTATATTATCACCATGATCGACAACGCGGGATGCCGCGATACCACTGCTGTTTTCGAGGTCACCGAACCTACGGAGTTGATCCTTGAGGCTACCCGCTTAGCGGATGTCCTTTGCTTCGGAGAAACCACGGGTGTAATTGATATCATCAGTTCTGGTGGGTCGGGCGATTTGACCCTTACAGTCAACAATCAGGAATTTGCCAACGTGGTGACACTCCCAGGATTGGGTTGCGGTGATTATGACATCGTAGTGGTAGATGAAAACGGATGTGAGGTCGATACCACCATCCAAATCACTTGCCCAGCGCAATTGATTTTTAATCCATTGGTCGATGTGATCGATTGCTTCGGATACGATGATGGAAGTATCACTGGCAATGTGACGGGCGGCACCGGAGTTATTGCGTTTGAATGGACCTTGAATACAAATCCTTTTCAAAGTATCAACGGAATTTCTCCACTCAATGCCACGATCGACCCATTGGATAGCGGTATCTATGACTTTACATTGGAAGACGCAAATGGCTGCACCCTTGAAGGGACTTACGAAATAACGGAGCCTGGTGAGTTCATTGCCATCCCAACACTTGCTGATGCCACATGCTACTCTTTCTGCGATGGGGTTGTCGAATTCGAAATTGTGGGTGGAACACCACCGACAAGTTTGGCTGTTGCGGGTGAGTCTGGTGCAGCAAATCCAAATGCGCTTTGTGCGGGAGATTATACATATGTCATAACCGACGACAACGATTGCGAAGTAAGTGGATCGTTTAGCATTGCTGAACAGCCTGAGATTACATTTGAGACAGCGCTTACACCCGTGACATGCTTTGCCCAATGCGATGGTGCAATCGAATTGACGAATGTGCAAGGGGGGTATGATGGGTTTACTTATACTTTGACGCCCAATTCGGCCTTGTGTGCGGATCCTTGCAGCGGCGGCTCAGTCTCCTATGGCAGTGTATGCGCTGGTACTTACAGTATTTTAATTACAGATCAGAATGGTTGTCTGCAAACAGCTACCGGACTATTTATCGATACCCCAGCGCCTCTGGAAATGATATTAGATGTCACCGACGTCACATGCTTTGGTTTTGATAATGGGTCCATTGCGTTCAGTGCCAATGGAGGAACCGATCCTATCCTGCTTACACCAGGCAACCAGACCTTGCCCGCAACGGTAGAAGATCTCGCGCCAGGTACCTATACTTTTACCATCACGGACGCCAATGGCTGCATTGATACGGAAGACGCCATTGTGACGGAGCCAGCGCTGCTCGAAACGACTCTCTTAGATATCAATGACCCCAGCTGTGGCGGTGATTGCGATGGAGCCGTGTTCTATGAGGTACAAGGTGGCACGGCCCCTTATGTATATCTCCTAACTCCTTCTGGTCAAACAGGCTTAGTCAACGGCACCGTAACAGCCCTTTGCGCATTGGACTATGAACTCGTTATAACGGACGTGCTCAATTGCTTGGATACTCTGCCATTTGCCGTCAATGAGCCTGAACCTTTGAACATCGACATCGTGTTGGATGCTCCCACTTGTACGGGAATGTTTGATGGTAGCGCAGTGCTCAATTTGGAAGGTGGAACGGGACCTTTGACCTTGTTCTATGAACCCAATGATATCGATACGGATGTGATTGATGATACTACATACCAGTTTTTGAATTTGGGTGAAGGTGAAATTGCATTGTTGCTTACAGACAGCGTAGAATGTGCATATTTGGATACCCTTGAAATTGTCCCCGATATCATTACGGATATGATCTTAACGGGCTTTAGTTCCCCCGAGTCATGTTGGAATACCAATGACGGTACAGCAACAATGGCTGTTCAGAATGGCAATTTACCGATATCCTATGAGTGGAACGATGATTTGTCGCAAACCACAGCAGTTGCGTCAGGGTTAGAAGGTAGCCAAACATATGTCGTCATCGTTACAGATGCCATTGGCTGCACCCTCAGTGAAGAGGTATTTGTGGAACCCACAGAAGGATGTTTCTTCATCAGCACCGGGATTACTCCCAACGGCGATGGAGACAATGATTTTTGGCTTTTAGGTGGCATGGAGTATTATCCATCTGCCAAGATCCAAGTTTTCAATCGATGGGGACAAACGGTATTTGAATCCAAAGGCTACAATGCACCGTGGGATGGAACATTCCAAGGCCAAACTTTGCCAGTGGCAGATTATTACTTTGTAATTGATTACGAAGAGGACAAAGAGCCTATCACAGGAACAGTTACCATCAAATATTAATATCAACCAGAATCATGAAGAAGCAATATAATTTCGTACTGGTGCTCATTGCTGTGATGTGGATGGTGAACTCCTCAATGGCTCAGCAAATCAATCGTCGCTCACAATACAGTATCAATCCATACTTTGTCAATCCTGCGGTGGCAGGTACTTTGAATCAAATTCCGATTTACGCCACCTACCGCAATCAATGGACTGGATTCAAAGGTGCTCCAACAACCTACATGACCAGCTTCCACGCCCAAGGGCCGAAGAATTTTGGCTATGGGGCCATTGTGAGCCATGACAATACCGGTGGGGCGATATCTGAGACGGGCATCGAAGCCACGGGTTCTTATCACATTGATCTAAACAATTACGATGCAGTGAGTTTTGGCCTCAGTCTGACTGCTAGTCAATTCAAATTTGACAATGGTAAGTTGTTGGTTTACGATGTCGACGATGTAGCGCTGAATGGTGGGCAAGCCGAAACAAAATTGAATTTGGATGCCAATGCGGGTTTTTTGGTATATGGCGAAAACTATTATTTCGGTGCTTCTGTCCCACAATTGATCCAATCCAAATTGAAGCTGACAGCCGCCATTGATCCTTCTGATAACCGCAACCTGAGGCATTATCAAATCATGGGCAGCTACAAGTACTCGGTGAACAATTCGTGGGATATTCAACCCAGTGCTTTCATGCGATTTACCCCTGTTACTCCGGTCCAATTGGACGTAAATGTGCGAGCCACATACATTGAGATGTTATGGGGAGGTTTGTCAGTTCGACCCAAGGACGGAATTGGGATCAATCTAGGAGGC
>JAIYCK010000019.1 GCA_027488055.1 Flavobacteriales bacterium
GGTCTGACGTATTCCGTGACATTGAGTCCAATTCATGGAACCGTTTTGTTGGAAAGCAATGGCGTATTCGAATATGTTCCTAATGCAGATTTCTTCGGTAACGATTCCCTGCAATATGTAGCCTGTGATGCACTTAATAATTGCGACTCGTCTTGGATTTTCATAGAGGTATTAGCTATCAATGATGCGCCAAACGCAGTAAATGATACCTTACTCACTGCCTTGAATAGTCTTTTGAATGGCGATGTAAGCATCAATGATAGCGATGTGGATGATACCTCTTGGGTCTTCACGGTAATTGATGAGACTGATTTTGGTGTCCTCACGTGGAACGGTGATGGGACTTTTGATTACTTGCCCAATAATGGGTTTGAAGGAATTGATAGTTTGACATACAGCTTGTGCGATACTGCTGGTGTATGTGACTCGGCCATCGTTTATATTCAAGTAGGCGATATCGATCTTTCACAAGATGCGATGGATGATTTCTATACCATAGATGAAGAGTCAATGCTAAGTGATTCACTCTTTGTCAATGATGTCTTAAACGACCTGGGATCATCTACATTCTCTCTATTGATGGATGTCAATAATGGCAGCTTGGATTGGTTAGGTGGTGGATATTTCAATTATACTCCAGATAGCAATTTTAGCGGCATCGATACCCTATCCTACGAAGTGTGTGATGGTTTGGGATGGTGCGATACAGCTTGGGTATATATAACGATCAACAATCTGAACGACGCACCATTGGGAGAACAGGATGATTATACAGTTCTTGGCAATGAACCATTCAATGGTGACATTTCGATCAATGACATGGATGCTGATAACGATCCTTTGAGTTTTGGTGTTTTCACCAATCCTACCAATGGTGTGGTAGTTATTTCTCCAGATGGAGTATTGACTTTTACAGCCAATGATGGGTACTTTGGTATGGATTCGTTGACCTATTCTATTTGCGATACAACGAGCCTGTGCGATACAGTTTTGGTGTATTTCAATATTATTGATCCTTCATTGTATCCAAGTGCTTTGGATGATTTATTCGAAATGAATGAAGACATGAGTTTAGATTCTACGGTGTCTGTAAATGATCTCACTTTGGATTCTTTAACTTATACCTTGTTTATACCTCCTGCAGTCGGTGTGTTGACGTTCAATACCGATGGAACATTCGGTTATACTCCTCCAGCTGATTTCAATGGACAAGTGAGCTTTGAATACATTGCTTGCGATACGAGTGGTACGTGCGATACGGCTGTCGTCACGATCCAGGTATGGCCTGTCAATGATGCGCCACTGGCCGTTGACGATGCATACACAATCACTCAGGATACAACTTTGGAAGATGATGTGGCTACCAACGATACGGATATCGATAGTGATGATCTTACGATAACCTTGTTGGAGAATGCCAGCAACGGCACAGTTACTTTGGAGTCGGATGGTTCATTTAGTTATGTGCCCAATGCAGGGTTCTTAGGTCTAGATACCTTCATGTATGTGTTATGCGACACAGCTTTATGCGACACCGCTTTGGTGATCATTACCATAGAGGCATTTGTTCCACTGCCCAATGCACTAGATGATAATTATATCATGTTGGAGAATACCATTCTGACAGAGGATGTTTCTTTGAATGATGAGAACACCAATGGATTTGTATACACAGTGCAGGTGCCGCCTTCCAATGGAAGTGTGACGATGGCGTCTGACGGCACTTTCGTTTACACTCCAAATATTGGATTCGTAGGCATAGATACATTCACTTACAATGCTTGTGATAATCTTGGTAACTGCTATCAGGCATTGGTCACCATCGAAGTGCAGGATGATCCATCAAACAACGATACAGAGGTGCGTGTACCTGGAGGTTTTTCTCCCAATGGAGATGACGTCGGGGATACTTTCGTCATCGAAAATATCGATCTGTATCCGAACAATAGCTTGCAAATTTTCAACAGATGGGGCAATACCATCTATGAGCGTGATGGATACAGCAATCAATCAGCATGGGATGGCACCACAGAGGCGGGAGGAGTCGTTATTGGCGAGCTAGCCCCTGAAGGAACGTACTTCTATATTTTGGATAAAGGCGATGGAAGTGCCCGCAAACAAGGATTCTTTATGATCAAATACGAACAGAAATAAGTAGGTTAATACGAACAGCGATATGAAAAATTCAATAATTATATTGTGGCTTTGGATGGCATTGGCCATTACTCAGAGCGCTTGGTCGCAAAGTGACCCAATGTTTACACAATACATGTTCAATGAATTGTACATCAATCCAGCATATGCTGGTTCACGCGAGTATCTCTCTGCGACTGCATTGGTGCGCCAGCAGTGGGTGGGTATCGATGGAGCACCGAGTACACAAACTTTGAGCGCACACAAACCCATTTTGAACAATAAGATTGGAGCAGGACTCACTTTTCTCAATGAGAGCATAGGGGTCAGCAAGCGTACCCAACTCAATGCCAATGCGGCTTATCGTTTGCCAATGGGGCGTAATCATTTGAGCTTCGGATTGCAATTGGGAATGGCCAGCATCAGCGAGAATTTGTCATCTTTAGGTCTTGTCAATGACAATCAATTTGCCACTAATACTGGTAGGAAATTAGCGCCCAATGTGGGCTTTGGAACTTATTACTTGACTCCAAAGTGGTATGCTGGATTTTCTATTCCGCGCATGTTGCAGAATCGGCTGGATGGTACAGCTGGAGAATTGGACAATCGATTCAATCTTTCAGCATGGCATTATTTTATGACAGCAGGCAGTATTCATAGCATCAACGCTGAAATCAAAATCAAACCCTCTATAATGCTAAAAGCAGTGCAAGGGTCTCCAATGGAATTGGACTTAAATGCGTTAGGAATATTTCGTGACCGACTATGGGCAGGATTGGGATATCGCACTGGTGACGCTGTCAATTTATTAGTGGGTGCTCAAATCAATCAACAATTGCGCGCAGGCTACAGCTATGACTATACCACTTCTGATTTAGGTAATTTCAATTCAGGTTCACACGAACTAATGATTGGATACGATTTTAATTACGAAAAAGACAAAGTGGTTTCACCACGTTATTTTTAATGCTTATGATACCCATGTTCAAATCCATCACACGAGTCTTACTAATTATATTATGCTTTTGATGTACCCAGGCAGTGGCGCAACAACATATGGCTGCGATCACACA
>JAIYCK010000312.1 GCA_027488055.1 Flavobacteriales bacterium
CTGATTTTTTGTTTTGCCATCAGGGAATCGAATGAGCCCCCGAAATAAAGGTCGAAATAATAAATCTTTTCTATGGAAAGAAGCGAAGAATGTTGTCAATACCTTAATATGTGCATAAGCCTTGCAAAGTCGCTGAAACATTGTATATTAGCGCTCTAAAATGAATGAACCTTATTCGATAAGCCATACATGAAAAATGCATTATTAATCCTCCTCATCTTGGCCACTGCGCAATTGACTGCACAGTTCCAATATGACTATGGGATCAAATTTGGCGCAGCCAATTATTTGGGTGACATAGGTGGAAAGAGTATGACTCGCCGTGATTTTGTGTATGACATGCACTTGAAGCAAGCGTCACGCTATTCGACAGGAGCTTATGTTCGCTACAAATACAGTAAACGTTTTGCAATTGCTGCCAACGTAGATTATTTGCGTATTCAGGATTACGATCGTTGGTCAACCAATCTTCCGCGTCGTGCGCGCAACATGAATTTCCGCAACGACATCATCGAACTAGGAGCTCGTGCTGAACTCACTATCCATTATGACAATGACGTAGGTAACCGCGGTTATTACAATCCAGATTTTAAGTGGTATGTGTTCGCAGGTTTGGCGGGTTTTTATCACAACCCAAAAGGACAAGTGTATAGCAACGGCGAAGTGCAAGAAGGCGGATTTTGGTTCCCATTGCGCCCGTGGATGACAGAGGGTCAAGATCGTCCATACAGCCCTGTAAGTATTGCGATTCCAATGGGAACAGGCTTTTATTTCACCTTCAAAAAGGAGTGGCGTGTGGGCTGGGAATTCAGTTGGAGAACATTGTTCACCGATTACATTGACGATGTATCGACTTTCTACGCTGAGCCAAATACAGATGATCCATTGGCCAACACCTTCGTGAATCAAGCAACCTATCAGGGATTGATCGACGAATTGAACGGGTTAGATGAGGCAAAGGATTCTGAGTTTTATCCGCTCAATATCAATAACTTCAGATACTGGAGTCCTGATGAAGATACCAAACGCGGAGACCCAACCAACAATGACAGCTACCTAACGACTCAAATTACAGTTGGAAAGGTGATCAAAGGGCGTAGTAAGTTTTACAAAGCCAAGTACAGCGTGAAGAACACACGAAACGTTCGTCGTTCACGCGCCAAGTTCTAAGATTGGTCCAACATGGTATGATATTTCAAACGCCCTTTATGGGCGTTTTTTTTGTGACTACACGTTAGCGTTTGTTAGGAGGATGGATTTCTATGCAGCCATTGTCACGACCTTTTTTAATTGGTTGAAGAACCCATCAAAGAGCGATTGAGACGTGGCGCATTGAGTTTTTGTGATGATCCTTCATCTTCAAATGAGCATCACAACGATTGATTGATAAGATGATCCAAATGAATTCCTAAGTTGATACCTGCGTGCGGTCAAAGACTCAAAGATTTGGACATGCATCGATCCAAAATGACTTTGTACGATTGTTCGCTGTACAAGCGATTTTATGCAACTTGAAGGGGTATGCCTGCGGCCATCAATGCCAATAGAACGGCACCCAGCACGATGCGATACCATCCGAAAAGTCGAAATCCTTTGCGGGAGAGATATCCGATAAAAAAGCGGATGGCAAGCATGGCTACAATAAAGGCTACAACGTTACCGATGAGCAAAATCTGCACATGATCGCTGGAGAACATGTCGGGATGCTCTTTAAATCCCTTGTACAGTTTATAAGCGGACGCCCCAAACATGGTTGGAACCGCTAGGAAGAAGGAGAACTCTGCGGCTTGTTGTCTTGTCATGCCTTGCGACATTCCTCCGATGATGGTTGCAGCACTTCTCGATACGCCAGGAATCATCGCAATGCATTGAAACAAGCCAACCACAAAGGAGCTGCGATATGTCACTGAAGCGCCGCGGTTGTCGCGGAACCAACGGTCCACAAATAGGAGCACAAATCCACCGAGCAGGAGGCTAATAGCCACCACAGTGACATTCTCGAGCATCGAATCGATCAGATCATTCAATGCAAATCCTATGATGGCAGCCGGCAAGAAGCCCACAAAAAGTTTGAAGTAAAAATCGAGTGATTGAAAGAATCGCTTGAAGTAAAGCACCACGACACTCAGAATAGCGCCAAACTGAATTTGGATCGTAAATGCTTTGACAAAATCGCTGTTTTCAACACCCAAAAGATGTTGAGTAATGATCATGTGACCTGTACTTGAAATGGGCAAAAACTCGGTTATGCCCTCTACGATCGCAATGAGAATGGCCTGGAGAATACTCAAGGAAAAATGGGATTAAATGCGCGCTGAATTTATTTTTTGGATCGGTACATGATACCAGCACCAACGATGATATAACCAATCAAAATGACCAATGGAGCCAATGTGATTCGTCTGAAACTAAATAGTTCCTCTCCATTAAAGACATTGGGATCAGCGCTTCCGCCGCCAGACATCAGCAGGTATCCGAGTATCACAGTGACTACACCGCCAATGAGTAGCATGTAGTTTATTTTTTTGAATGGAAGTTGTATTCCCTTTTTTTCTGACATCGTTCTAATGGAATTCGTTTCAAAGGCGAAGGTAATTAAATAAAGCGATCCTTACCATTAGTGCCTGTAATTTCATCGCTCGTTTATTCATTTCCGACCGCCAACCACGCCATGAGTCCGGCCCCCACTTCAAGGGCCTGCTCATCGATATCAAATCTTGGGTGGTGCACGCTAAAGCTCTTTTCTTCGTTGTTTGGATCTGCCGTGCCCAATCGATAGAAGCAACCGGGCATGATTTGACTATAATACGCGAAATCTTCGGCTGTCATGCGCAAATCCAGATCAACGACGCGCTCGCTGCCGAGGTAAGCAATGGCTTTTTCCTTACAAGAAGCTGTAAGATCAGCATCATTGTGTAAGACGGGGTAACCTCGCTCGATGCGGAAATCCACCTGTCCACCCATTCCCTGCACCAATGATTGAGCGAGTTGAATCATGCGCGCATGGGCCTCATTGCGCCAAGTCTCATCGAAGGTGCGAAAAGTGCCTTCCAATTTGACCTCATTTGGAATGATGTTCGTGGCCCCATTGGCGATGACTTTGCCAAAGGAGAGGACACTTGGCATAGCAGGGTGTGCCCATCTACTTACCACTTGTTGCAACGCTACAATCAAATGGGATGTGATCAGCACAGGATCAATGTTTTTGTGTGGCTTAGCACCATGGCCGCCTATTCCAGTCACGGTGACATAGATTTCATCGGTGCTGGCCATATATGCTCCCGGTTTCAGACCGATTGTGCCAGCAGGTAATTCTGGATATAC
>JAIYCK010000302.1 GCA_027488055.1 Flavobacteriales bacterium
ATCCAAGGTCATCAAATCTCCGGGACACAATGATCCGTTGGCCGTCACTTCCAATGGAAGCAAGTCGACATAATCTACCACAGCGGAAATGGAACCCTCGCATTCGCCTTCTGTCACAGTCAAGGTGTATTGGCCCTCGGTTGTAGTATTGAGGAAGGAAGTGGTAGCACCGCCTGGACTCCACATATAACTGTCATAGCCGTTGGCCCCAGAGAGGGTAAAGATGGTTCCCGGACAGCCAGAACCCGCAATGGTGATAGGCTCTACGACCAAAGAACCAAATGCCACATCAATGGAGGCAGTGGCCTCGCACGCGCCGTCCAACACTGTTATGGTGTAGGTGCCGTTTTGGGTGACCAATGCATTGGCTAATTGAGAACCATTACTCCAACTATAACCCGAATATACATTCGGTACAGACAATTGCAAGGTTTGATCCTGACATGGGTTGCCTGAAATACTAATCTCGGGTGCTTGCAAATCGTCGAACGTCACGGTCACAAGTTCCGATATTGTACAGCCGTTGTATTGCGCACTCAACTCGTAGGCACCTGCTGTAGTTACATTGTAAGTTGCACTTGCTGGCCCGCCTGTCCATTGGTAGGTTTCGTACACAAGGTTACTAACTTGCAGGGTTTGTGTGGATCCGGTGCAAGTTGGTCCCGTGATAGTGATTTGGGGCTCTGGCATGGAGGTATAAGTCACATCGATGCTCGCAACCGCAGGGCAGGAGCCTGCATTGACTGTGACAGAATAAGTCCCGGGTGATGTCACCACAAGGGAATTGCCGGAACTTCCGCCTTGCCATGCATACGAGTTGTAGTTCCCAACCACTGCGATGGTCTGTGCATCGCCCGGACAAGCTGATCCGCTCACGGTGAGTTGCGGTGGTGTAGATTCTGTAAAGTTCACTTCTACTGGCACGGTGGTGGAACAATCACTATCGGTAACCGTGAGGTAATAGGTTCCTCCCGTTGTGACATTGATCGTGTTGCCGGTTTGATTGTTTGACCAGGTGTATGAGTTATATCCTACAGGCGCAGTGAGTGTGGCGGTGGATCCCACACAACTTGCGCCAGTTATCGTCACATTGGGAATGGTGATGCTGCACACATTGATTTGCCTGCCCACTGCTTGGCTCCAATAGCCAAACTCGTTCATCACACGCACATATAACCAATGCGGGCCTGCAGATAGGATATTCGGCATGGTTAGATCAAATTGGTCGTCGATTAGAAAAGCGGGTCCCATTGCTATCGGTGTGCCCAAACCTTCGCCTGGATCGATGTCTAAGAAATACTCTCCAACAATGATGTCAGCAAGCTCATTGCCTTGACTTCCCACCTGCACCACGTGCTCCTTGGCATGACTCCATTGCCCTTTAGCATCTTTGACACGGATGTAAAGCAAGTGTACACCGTTGGCCAACCCTTCGGCAGAAAGTTCGAAAATTTCATCCACAACAAAAGCATCCAGTGGAAGTGTAATCCCGTTGCCAAAGCCAGGATCGTTGTTCCAAAAGTATTCAGCCTCAGTGATTTCTTCATAAGTCGCTCCAGCTACTTCAATCACACGGTACACAGGTATGGACCAAGCGCCACCTGCATCACGCACACGGACAAACAAGATGTGAGTTCCATTTGAAAGGCCATCTACAGAAACATCAAAGGGTTGATCGATGGTATTGCTATTCACGGCAACGGTGATCCCGCTGGCGTCGGGTCCTTCTTGATCAAAATAATATTCAATCAAATTCAAAGTGGCCATTTGAAGACTGCCGTGGATTTGCACTTGCTTGGTGGCATAGTGACTCCATTTTCCATCGAAGTTCAGTGCTTCGATATACAGGGTATGCACCCCTTGGCTCAGGCCACTTACGTCGATCGTAAAGGGCGCATCAACGGACATTTGTCCGCCGAGCGATATGGTTTGCATGGGATTGGTGTCATTATCGAAATAGCACCGCAACGTCATGAGCGTTTGACTCATCAGACTTGGGGCAATCAACAATGCACACAACCCAATCAGGTATTTGCATTTTTTCATGGTCAATAATTTTAGAATGAACGAAATGTGATTTCAGAACATTATTGACCGCTACCTGTGGCGCGCAATTGAATGGAAATTGTACCTCCTTGTGGAGCACTTGTATTGAGCAATTCGAATTCGGCAATACGTGGAAGCCCTGCATCAAATCCATACATAGAGAAAGGATATATACCGCCGTAAACGCCAATATCAGTGCCGTCTGTTGCTTGACCAACGCCTGGTGAGGATTCTGTAAGTTGAAAATTGGAGTTGTAGTTCCAACTTGTCGCAAAACTGACCATCGAAGGATCTTGGTTCAGATAGTTCGAGCCAGGAATACTATAGATGGTGCCACCAGTGCTGTAGAGGATGTTTTTTTCCCAAGTGCAATCCGTGCAATAGTTGGCAGGATACATTGCATTACTAGAGGTGAAGTAGAAGATATTGTTTCGAACGACTATGTTGCCTGAATTCACAATAGGATAGTTCATGACCGTAGTGGAGTTCGCAGTAATGATATTGTGATCAAGTATAGCACCGTTCGGCAGAAAGTTTATCACGCCAGTGAGTCCACTCGTGTGTATGTAGTTGTTGCGCAAGATGAGGTTAGCGCCCAGGCCGGTGAAATTGATGAAGTTGGAATTGGTCGTGTACATCACATTACCTTCGAAAATCCAATTGTTATAGGTGCCGCTGTTGTTGAATGAGAAAGGTGCGTTGGTGTTGCTGATGTAATTATTACCGATCACAATGTTATTGATGATATTGTTGTCATTGGCGATGGCAGCAATGCTCAAGCCTTTGATCACCGAGCCAGTGCTTTGTGATGAAAGAGTGATGGTGCCGCAAATGGCATTGTAAGCGGTGTATTCGGGGTTGTGTCCGGCACCTAAAATGAAAAGTTGTTTATTGACGGTGAAATTGCCATAGCTATTGGGAGATGGCATGACATAAAGGGTATCACCTGCTTGCGATGCATTGATCGCAGACACCATCGTAGCGTAGTCGGCGTCGATGCCGTTGATGTTGTTGACAGTGCGAACAGTGGCCGATGCGCCGATGTACAATGCGCAAGTTAAAATTAAGGTAAAAATTGTTTTCATGGACGTAAGATATTAGTTCCACAAATATAATCACAACCACCCAAGGGAGTTGTTTTACCCGATAAACCGAGCCCTTTGCGCAGGGGAGGGGATCATGCATTGGTCTTTTTGACCGAACCAACGATACCGATTTTTGGCTACCCAAGAGTACAGCAAATCCCTCAGGAAACGCGGGATGACCATTCCAATCAAAATCAATTTCCATGGCCAATCCATGCATCGTGCAATCCGCAACGCAGCAGAGCTTTTTTCATAGACGCAGTGTTGCTCAATATAAATGATGGAATCAAATTCGGTGTCAGGCAAATTAAAATGGTTCAGCAAGATTTGTCCAGCTTCGGACTGCAGGGATGCAAAGGTGAAATGCTCTTTGGAATCATTTTTTAAGATCAGCTGCACGCTGGAGTTGCAAAAATTGCATATCCCATCAAATAGGATGATGCGCGGATGCTGCGAGAGTATGGTGGCGGCTTGTGTCATCAATGACCATAAATGCTACGCAACTTCTCTTCCAATGCCGGACCTCTCAAATTGTGCCCCAAAATTTTACCGTCTTTGTCTACCATCACGGTGAATGGTACAGACGACACACCGTATAATTTGGCTGCAGCGTTGTCCCAATGTTGGAGATCGCTGACGTGATTGGGCCATATCAATTGATCTTTCGATATGGCTTGCACCCATTGATCTTTGAGTTTATCCAGTGATACCGAAAAAACCTCAAAGCCATCTTTGTTGTACTTGTTGTAAGCAGCCACCACGTTGGGGTTTTCGCGACGACATGGCCCGCACCATGAAGCCCAAAAATC
>JAIYCK010000132.1 GCA_027488055.1 Flavobacteriales bacterium
AGGTAAGACTTTCTTGCAATAGGCATTCGTTTGAACTGGACGAACCCGCTTGTATTTGGGCATCTTTTACCGCGCCCAATTGATCGACGGTGATTTGCACTACCACGGTGCCGCTGGTTTTGCAACGGTAACTCGGTTTGGGATCATAAAGGGCATCTCTACCAACCATGGAATACGATGCCGTTACAGCACCTTTATAGCTCTTTTTGTTGGGGTCATTGAACCAGTCATTTTCGCTTCCCTTGGGATTGTTGGTGGGTGCATCGCGTTTGGCGGGTAATTCTGCATTGCTGTGCTGACTTGCCAAGCGGGTTGCTTCTTCCATAGCAGCGCGATGGGCTTCTTCGGCTCCGGCTTGTCGCATTTGTTCTGCGGTCATGCCTCTGTAATCGCGCACCTCATTGGAGTATTCGCTGTTTTGATTGGCTACCACGTTGCGCAGCGGCCCACCCATTTGGGGTTGATTTTCGGAAGGGGGAAGGATTTCCTCTTCCATGATGATCTCCGCTTCAATGGGCATGTATACCGGCTCTTCGATGGCGATTCGATTGTCTTCGGTAAGCATTTGGGTCACAAATAATACCACCACGTGAATGCAAAGTGAAACAATGATGCATTGAAATACCACCTCGCGCGTGCGATTGGGGGCTTGGCTTTTGAGAAAAAGCTCGGCCTTGGTGGCATCGATTTTCATATCGCTGATATGTGGTTGTTCTTTTTTCAAGTCGACATGTGGTACAAGGGAAAACACTCTTCGTTCGAAGAACGACAAATCTCGTGCGCTATTGGCTCGGCCCTGCAAGGGATGTTTTTTTTATTTCACAATGCCTAGGTTGATTCTTCTGGGTGCTCAGCATATTGAAATGCAAAGTATTAAATCTTATTTTTTCTGATATAACATAAATTAAGGAGCCGAGTGTAACATTGTGGGCCAATTCTTGTTTAACTTTGTGTTGATCACAAGAAAATCATAACAACAATGAAAAAAGTATTCGCATTATTTTCTCTTATCGCGTTTTTCTCTTTCGCGATGAGCGCCCAAACAACTGAGGCAACAAAGAAAGACCCAAAGGAGAAAACAGAAAAAGTAGCGGAAACCGAAAAACCTGCTGGCTCATGCTGCAGTAAGGGCAATGGCACTGCTGCTGCTTCATGCACCAAAGGCGAAGAGAAATCTTGCTGCAAAAAAGGCAATGGCACTGCGGCAGCAGAAGGTCAAGGCGCTTGTTGCAAGAAAGGTGGCGCTCAAGCGAGCACTGCTTCTAAGAAAAAGATGAAGAAGGCAGATACTACTGCTGAACTAAAGAAATAATCCTTCGGGATCATTGTAAAAAGGGAACCAACCGGTTCCCTTTTTTTATGCTCACATTGGCGGAAGCAAATTCATTTTCTCGGCAAAATACCCGCAAAAATCACGCATGGTCGCCGCCATGATCTTTTCTCCAGTAGATTTTTCGAAGTTATCGGCCAAAGTCAAGATGGTTTGATGCACAAATTGTTTCATCTCATCCACCTGCATTTCTTTGGTCCAAAGGTCGATGCGCAGGGTGTTCTGTTCTTTTTTGTCCCACACTGATAGGATCATGGCTTTCGCCTCAGCATTGATGCCCGCCTCGCTGGCTTCCCAATGAATGCGCTCAGGTACCTTATTTTCATCCAGATCGATCTGGAATTTGATTTCGCTTGATTTCATGCGGCTAAAATACGGCGGCAAAAGAAATGAGCGAAGCATTCTGTTTTGATTCCTCTGCTACTTGCGCTTTGGCTTATACGAAGCCAATAGCTTCATGTCGTCCTGCTCGGCCAATAGCTGGGCAATGCTGACCTCGGGGTGCTGCTCCATATACTGCCCCACGATCTGCCAGCCAAACCAAATGCCCAATTGAGGCGATGATTCCTGCGGAATACCTTTGGCACCTGTAAATGGACCTTGGGTAAACCAACGGTTGATCTCGGCCATCTTCTTATCAAACAGTCGATCTTCGCGCGCCACCTCTTTCCAGGTATTCCACTCGTTGTCCTTGGCCCATTGCACTTCTTGGCTGCTCCAATTGAGCAGCAGGCTATCGGGTGTTTCGGGTAAAAGCGAACGGGTGATGTGCATGAGTTTGCCGTAAAAGATCAACTCATGCAAAAGGTCCTTGGGCTGATACAATGCTCGGTTTTGATAGGCCACCCATCCTTTTACGGCGTCAGGCACGATATAGTCTTTGCGCATGTCCAACTTTTTGTAACCGGGAATCTGCTCGGTGCTGAGTTTTTGGATCACGGGGTGATCTGCCCCCAAATAACTGTCCAATGCTATGCCCAAATAACCTTCTATCGGATGAATATTATTGTTCCAAGCGCTTTGATAGTACACAATTTTGGGTGCACTCCGATCGGGATATAAACTCTGCCAACGGCGCATGGCTCCCGTGAGCTGCTCGTTGTAATTGTCAAAATCCTCGGTCGAAAAAGTGTTTTGAATGGCTTGATGCGCCTCTAGGATCGCTGTATTCACCACAAATGGATACAATAGGTTTTGCACGCTGTCGCTTTGGCATTCGGCCAATAGCAGATCTTGTTCGACATAGGCGCACCAAAAGGCACCATATTTTTGGTACAAATCTTGGCTCACGCGATTCGAATTTTTGAAATCGGATTGAAAAAGGTCTTTTTCCAAATGGAGAAATTCCACTTGAAGCTGACTGGCAGTGTCTGTTAGTTCGATCGGGGTATGTGGATTTTCGTCGCCGCAAGCCAACAACAGGCTTGTGCACAAAACCAAAAGAAACCAATTAATATCCTTCATAAATTCAATTAGATTTGTAGCCAAATTAGTGGCTGAAGAAGGGAGTTCACTTGCAATTGCAAGAAGTTGTTTGCATGCGTTGGTTGAATTCTCCTCCTGCAGTATATTTATTCTAAACGAACATATTATGAAAAAAAGTGCATTGTTTCTATTGATTTGCGGTGTGAGTTTCTTGACCAGCGCACAGAACGACCAGGAGTGGAAGATCGCCTTTCATGTCGATCCCAACGTATCATGGCTCAAACCCGATCACAAGGATATCGAACAGGAAGGCAATAAACTGCGCTTCGGTTTTGGGGTGTCCATCGACAAAATGTTTACTGACAACTATGCCATCGGCACAGGGCTCAACTTGATTACCACCGGCGGTGAACTCACTTATTTGAAGAAAGACGACGTGGATGTAAATAGCAAATCCACTCAGTTTGTGACCAAAGTCACGCGTAATTATAATTTGAAATACATTGAGATTCCATTGACCTTGAAACTGCGTACCAATGAGATCGGATATATGACCTATTGGGGTCAGATGGGTCTTGGACTTGGTTTCAAGTACCGCGCGAAAGCGAACGAGGACATTACCTATGTGAAGCAAAAGGTAGAGGATGATTCCAGCACTCCAAACGAAAACGAAGAAGCGTGGATTGATTCTCAATTGAGCGCAGCTACTGTGGAAGACCAAGATGTAGATGATGATATTGCGTTGTTCAGAACAAGCTTGATCGCTGGTCTGGGTATTGAATACAACATCAGTGGCAATACGAGTATCGTAGCCGGTGTGATCTATAACAATGGCTTTGGAGATGTGTTGAAAAAGCAAGGGGTCATGAAGGAAACCAATGGAAGCCCAGTGTTTACCAACCTTGAACCCAAATTGTTCGATCTCAAGTCCATGAATAATTTCGTGGCCTTGCAAATAGGTATCTTGTTCTAAGAATAAACTTAGATCCAAATGTTCGAAAGCCCCGATCCGTCGGGGCTTTTTTTGTGGGCTATTCTATCAAAAAATGAAGTGATACAGCTGGGTACGAATTACTTTTGGAGTCCAAGAGAATCGTATGCAAGAGCAAAAAATTATTGACCATATCGTGCTATGGTTGCGCAACTATAGCGAAGCAACGCACACCAAAGGTTTTGTGGTGGGGGTCAGCGGAGGAATTGATTCCGCGCTCACATCGTATTTGTGCGCACTTACAGGCAGACCCACGTTGATGCTTGAGATGCCAATCCACCAGGCGGCTTCTCAGGTGTCGCGCGCTCAAGAGCACATGGCTGCATTGTGCGCCAAATTTCCTCATACGAGGCAACAGCGCGTTGAACTGACCACCACTTTCGAGGCATTGAAAGCGGCCATGGATCACGATGCGCCAGCGGCCAGTGTGGATTTGGGCTTGGCCAATTCGAGGGCGCGATTGCGCATGACCACTTTGTATTACCATGCGGGTTTGCATGGCTATGTCGTGGCAGGTACTGGCAACAAAGTCGAAGATTTTGGGATCGGTTTTTACACCAAATACGGTGACGGGGGGGTGGATATTTCTCCTATTGCGGATCTGATGAAAACCGAGGTATATGCTTTGGCGCGTTATCTCGGAATTGTCGATAGTATTTTGACAGCTGCTCCTACCGATGGACTATTTGGCGACAGTCGCACCGATGAAGATCAAATTGGGGCCTCCTATCCCGAGCTCGAATGGGCGATGCGCTGGTTAAATCAAAATCAGATCACTGCCGCGGAGTGGCGCGTACAACCCAACAACGCGGACCTATCACCACGACAATTGGAGGTGCTCACTATTTACGTGCGCCGTCATTTGGCAAACCAGCATAAAATGATTCCGATTCCCGTGTGTGAGATTCCTGAGGATTTTTTTAGTTTTTAGTGGGGAGTTTTTAGTTTTAGTTGGGGTTTTTTGTAGAATTGATGTGGTAAGCCCAATGATCTATTGCGGGCAGGTTGGAAATTTTGTTCCAAACAACCCACTAAAACTAAAAACTAACCACTAAAAACTCCAATAAAAACTTACACCGCCACAGCAGCTTTAATATGCGGATGCGGATCGTAATTCTCCAAGGTGAAGTCTTCGTATTTGAAGTCGAAAAGATCTTTCACTTCGGGATTGATTTTGAGGGTAGGAAGTGAACGGCAATCGCGTGTCAATTGCAGTTTAGCTTGTTCCACATGGTTGCTGTACAAATGCACATCACCGCCCGTCCATACGAAATCGCCCAGTTGCAAATCGCAGACTTGAGCCATCATCATGGTGAGCATGGCGTAGCTAGCGATGTTGAACGGGACGCCCAAAAAGGTGTCGCAACTGCGTTGGTACAATTGGCAGCTCAATTTGCCATCGGCCACATAGAATTGGAACAAACAGTGGCAAGGAGGCAAGGCCATTTGATCGATGAATGAAGGATTCCATGCACTCACAATATGGCGTCGACCGTCTGGATTTTTTTTCAATCCCTCTATCAGTTTTTTGATTTGGTCAGTATGACTGCCATCGGGGTTGGGCCACGAGCGCCATTGGTAGCCGTATACAGGACCCAAGTTGCCATTTTCATCGGCCCATTCGTCCCAAATACTCACACCGTTCTCTTTGAGATAAGCTATGTTGGTATCGCCTTTGAGAAACCACAGGAGTTCGTGCAGTATAGACTTGGTGTGCAATTTTTTGGTGGTCAACAGCGGAAAACCTTCGGCGAGGTTGAATCGCATTTGATACCCAAAAACACTGTAGGTGCCTGTGCCTGTGCGGTCGCTTTTATACGTGCCATGGTCAAGCAAATGCTGCAACAAATCCTGGTATTGTTTCATTGAGCGAAAATACCTCTTCGAAGTGAAAACCGTGCCCATGGGGCGGGGCCACTTGTCAACGATTTTTACACGACCGACTTTACTTTGATCGTCGCCATGGCTGTGCGGGCCAATGTTTTGGCATGCACCAAATCGGCGTGAATGCAAGTGACGTGGCCCATTTTGCGGAATTCGCGCGTTTCTGCCTTTCCGTATAAATGGACAAATACACCGCTGTGGCCCATCATTTCTTCAATGCCCTCATAATACACTGGACCGTTATGTCCTTTTTCGCCCAAAAGATTGATCATCACCGCGGGGCTCATCATGGCTGTATCGCCGAGTGGCAGGTCCAAAATAGCGCGAAGATGTTGCTCGTATTGTGAGGTCACATTGGTCTCGATGGTGTGATGTCCGCTGTTGTGCGGCCTTGGAGCCATTTCGTTGACCAACACTTGACCATCCGCCAAAACAAACATTTCAACCGCCAATACGCCCACAAATTGAGCAGATTCCGCAATTTGAAGGGCAATGGATTTTGCCGTCTCCACTACGGCCTCACTCACATCGGCTGGACTGAAGAGGAATTCCACCAGATTAGCCTCGGGATTGAATTCCATTTCAACCAGTGGAAAAGTGGTGGCCTGACCGCTTGGATTGCGCGCCACCATGATAGCAATTTCTTTGACAAAGGGCACCAATTCCTCGATCACACTGGGGCAATCGAAGGCTTTTTCAAGGTCATGATTTGATCGCAACACCTGCACACCCTTGCCGTCATAACCACCAGTGCGCATCTTTTGCACGCAGGGTTGATTGTATTGTGCAATCAGTTGTTCTTTGTTTTCGACGAGTGTAAACGGCGCTGTGGGGATGCCATTGTTTTGGTAAAACTGTTTTTGCAAACCTTTGTCTTTCACCATTTCGATGAAGGCCGGTTGGGGGTAGACCTTAACCCCTTCTTCCTCCAGTTTTTTCAACGCCTCGACATTCACATTTTCGATTTCGATAGTCAGTACGTCTTTGTTCTTGCCAAAGGCATACACCTGATCATACTCGTTGAATGAACCTTGTGTAAAATCGGCAACCAAATTTCGGCATGGTGCGTCGGCCGAAGGATCCAAACAACTGATGCGCACGTCATAATTGATGGCCTCTTGGATGAACATACGGCCCAATTGGCCACCGCCAAGTATACCTAGTTTGAAATCGCTGGAATAGAATTTTTTCACGGTGCGAAATTAAGGGATATCACATTGAAGTTAATCATGGGATTTATCAATTGTGTCGATGAATAGCAATCCGCGCTCATGCATTTCAATATCGAAATGCACGATCAGGATTCCAAGCAGTCGGGTGGCTCTATTCGCGGTTTTGGTTTTTTCGTTGTATTATCGTGGAAATTTTGAAACCACATGAAACGAATTTTTTCTCTTATTCTCGCACTAGCTGTTTTTAATTCCAATTATGCGCAAACACTCAATGCGACGGAAAGTGTTGAATACGACAACGTCAATGGAAGCTTTTTGGCCAGCAATTCCAATTCGATCATTGAAGTGGACGGCAATGGCAACGAAGTGGCTTTTTTTGGCAGCGCCGTGGCTGAATATGGCATGGAAGTCATGGGCAATGCGCTCTATGCCATTGTGGGAAATCAAATCATTGGGTATGATCTGACATCGGGTTTGGAAATCAATACCATCACCATCTCAGGTGCACAATTTCTAAATGGCTTGGCAACTGATGGTGTAGACCGCATGTGGGTGACCGATTTTGCCGCCAAAAAGATTCACGCAATCGATTATGCTGATTTGGCCAATCCAACTTCGAGTATCATCGTCAACAATACGACAACCACGCCAAACGGTATCTGTTATGACGGTGCCAACAATCGATTGGTATTCGTGAATTGGGGTAGCAATGCCAAAATCAAACAAGTGGATTTGACTGACAATGCGGTGACCACTTTGGTGGACAATGCGGATGTGGGCAACATCGATGGCATCGATCACGATGGCAATGGCAATTTTTATGTGAGCTCATGGACACCCAATCGCATCACCAAATGGAGCAGCGAATTTACCATTGATGAAATCATCACCGTCACTGGACTTAGCAGCCCGGCGGATATTTGTTATGCTCCAGAAAATGACACATTGGCTATTCCGAATTCGGGCAATTCAACGATCAAATATGTAGGATTCTCAGGAGTGAACGTGGCAGAATCGCAAGGCGGTGCTGATTATTTTGTGTGTTATCCGAATCCAATGACAGCGAACAGCATTGTGTCGTTTGAGTTGAAACAGGCTGGTAAGGTGACGCTTCAGTTGTTGGATGCGAATGGCAAAACAGTACTCACTGCTTTGAGCGAGCAAATGCCTGCGGCCAAACACAAGGTAGTACCGCAACTCAATGACCTTGCGGCAGGTACATATTTTTGGGAATTGACAACCGCTCATACATCGCGTCGATTGCAAGTGATCGTGCGCTAATTTTTTCAGCCATGCACAATCGCATCACATATGGTCTTTGTATCCTCGCCTGTTTGTGCAGTGCTGGTGCTTGGTCACAAATCGATGAGCATGGTCCGGTTGCCAAACCAAAGAAAGAAGCACCAGCCAGCGAATTCAAGGATCGTTTGGTCTATGGTGGCAACGTAGGAGCCTTCTTCGGTACCAGTACTTTTGTCAATCTCAATCCGATGGTGGGTTACAAACTCACCGATGAATTTGTGTTGGGCGTGGGTCTGAATTATGTGTATTACAGCAATCCGGTATTCAAAGGCTCCTTGTTGGGCAAGAGCGTATGGGGTCGTTATTATTTCTTGGAGCAGTTCTATGCCCACACCGAGTTCGAGTCCATTCGATATACACAAGCGAGTTATGCCGAGCTTTTCAAACGCGATGTCAATGTGGCCTTGGTTGGCCTCGGTTATCAGAGCAATTATTTTGGTGTCTCTATCTTGTATGATTTGATACAAGATCCGTATTCGCCGTATTCATTACCAATCATCCGTGTCGGTGGAATGATCGGCATAGGGAACTGATGGTTTGTTTTTTTCTCGTTGCTGAAACAGCGAGCACAAACCTCCTAAAGGCTATCTCCTGACTGCAACTCAATTGCGTTGTTTTCTTCTGTCGTCGGTGTTTCAGGGATGGCTTCTTGCGTCTCTTCAGGGCTTGGCGCTTCGTCCGATTCTGTGGATGTCGGCACTTCCGATTCGGGTAAGGATTCTATTTTTTTGGCTTGTTCTTTTTCTTCCTTTTCACGGTCTTCGTCAGCCATGGTTGCATCATAGCGCTCAAAATAATTGTCGCCGATCAAACGCATCAAACGGGCAATTTGTCCCTGGCGTTTTTTCAAATAATTGCCGGGTTTAGCCACATTGTACTTGATGGGGTTGGGTAAACATGCAGCGATGATTGCGGCTTCCTCTCGGCTCAATTGCATAGCCGTTTTGCCAAAATAATCTTGGGCCGCTGCTTCCACACCGAATTTGCATTCGCCCACTTCAATCACGTTGAGATAAACTTCCATGATACGTTCCTTGCCCCAAATGAATTCAATCAGATAAGTGAAGTAGACTTCAAATCCTTTGCGAATCCATTTGCTAATTTTGGAACTACCTGGCCATAGAAAAACATTTTTGGCGGTCTGCTGTGTGATCGTACTCGCACCGCGGTATTTACCTTTTTTCTTGCCGATGGTCTCGTTGTATTTTTTGGCTTTTTCGACAGCGCCCCAGTCGATACCGCCGTGCTTCATGAAGTTATTGTCTTCACTCGCTACCACGGCCAATTTCATGTAGTTGGATATCTGCTCGCTATCGACCCATTCTTTGTGAAACGTGGTTTTTTCGCTGCAATCGCAAGTGAGATGAAGATACGTGGTAGGCGGATCGATCCATTTGTATAGTACGACCCATGCGATGGTAAGGGCAAAAAAGTATAAGATGGACTTCAGGGTCCATCTTATAATTCGTTTGCCGAGTGATTTTTTAGCCTTTGGTTCAACCATACATTAAAGGCCCAATTTTTTGCGAATTTCAGTTGGAATGGCATCCTTGTGAACCACAATGCCCACTGTTTTCATTTGATAGTAGGCTTTGGAAATGTATTGGTATCCGTTGTATGGATTTTTGGTTCCCCACGAATTTTTGATCGTGTAATAAAGTTGGCCATTTTGATCTTTCGCCATACCTGTAAGGTGCATCAAATGATCATCGGTGGTTTCAAACGAATCGAAACCGGCTTGGCGGTTGGCTTGGGTGACCTGTTGCTCGGTAATTACCTTTTTGAAAAGTTCGTCTTTGGTTACGTTGGCTTCGGGAAGCAAGGCCATGCCTTGGCCAAAGTCAAAACCTCTTTCGCTCACATCGGCATCCCACGCAATGCTGTATCCTTTGGCGAGCGCGTTGTCGGTGATGCTCATCATATCATCCAAGGTGACATTGTAGAACGAACCTTTGGCCCAATTGTCAGGTACTTCCAACACAAACGATTCGTTGAACGGATGATGACTGAATGAAGTGATGGAAACGTAATCGCTGGCATTGATTTTCATCGCATCGCGGAATGTGATGGGATTGTATTCCTTGCCCTCATAAGTAAATGTGGTGGGCAATGCGCCCAAGTTGGCATCCAAAATACTGGTCACACTTTTTTTCCAGTTTTGATTGTTTGCGTTGAGGTTTTTCTTGAGCACCGTGTTTACGGTAGACTCAAGCAGATTGTCCAACCCATCGTGGTTGTGTCGCACCTCGTTGAAGGTAAGGCCAGCATAGGCGCTTTCAGGTACCAAGCCAAATTCTTTGACAATGTGAATGACATCGTGGCTCAAACCGCCGGGTCCAAATTGTTGTTTGCCTTGATAGCGCACATACGATTCTGCTTTTTTCTGGTAGGTGTGATGCACGTTGAACATCTCGGAGAGATCGATGGGTTTATTTCCTTTGCGAATGATTTCGGCTTCGAGAAAAGAGATGGTAGCAAAGCTCCAGCATGTTCCACTCGAACATTGATCCTCGGTATCACCTACCTTGATTTGGTGCACGGGGGTAAATTGATACGTGGCGACCTGAGCGGTGATGGTTATCGTCAGTACCATAGCAGCGACGAATGTCAAGATGGGTTTGTTCATTTTTGAAAAAAAATTTAGTCCGTAAGTATACGGAATTTTTCATCGCTTCCTATGGTTGTTGGGACGAACGGCCAAACTTCCTACTAAGTATGAAATGTGAATAGAATGATTCAGGCCATACATAGAATGCTGCGACTTGAATATCTTTGGTTAAATAGATCGCATTGATTCATACATAATCCCGAAAGACAATGAAAAAAGTAGCCGTCGTGTGCGGAGGATATAGCGGAGAAGCTGTGGTTAGCCACCGCAGCGCGCAAATGGTAATGGACAACATCGATCGCTCTCGGTTTGAGCCAGTCAAAGTGATGATTGATAAATTGGCTTGGAAGGCCGAGTGGGAGGGAGTCAATTATCCAATCGACCGCAACGATTTTACCTTCACGGCCAAAGGCGTCAAGTGCATGTTTGATGGCGTATTTATGATCATCCATGGCACACCTGGCGAAGACGGATTGCTGCAGGGTTATTTCGAAATGCTGGGTATTCCCGTGACCACAGGCGGTGTATACACGCAGGCGCTTACATTCAACAAGAAGGCCACTACACGTGTATTATCAAGCATGGGATTTCACACTGCGCGCAGTTTGCAATTGAAGGCGTGGGAGCCATATAGCTCCACTTTCATTTCACAGCACGTGGGTTTGCCTTGTTTTGTAAAACCCAATTGCGGAGGAAGCAGTTTGGGGACTTCGCGTGTGAATCATTTGGAAGAAATGCACTTGGCTTTGAACAAGGCTTTTGAAGTGGATGACCACGTCATCATTGAAGAGTTCATCAGTGGCACAGAAGTGACCTGTGGTGTGATCACATGGGAAGGTAAAGTGATGGCGTTGCCGGTAACAGAAATAGTTTCCAAAAAAGAATTTTTTGATTTTCAGGCGAAGTACGAAGGTCTATCCGAAGAAATTACCCCCGCGCGCTTGTCGCCCGAAGTCACCGAAAATATTCAACGATTGTCAGAAGACATTTTTCGGAAATTGGAAT
>JAIYCK010000387.1 GCA_027488055.1 Flavobacteriales bacterium
AATGTCTTTTGTACCAACGTTCACATTGGCTGTGATAATGAAACGAGGGTTCGAGGAGCTACCCCCGATTCCTGTGCTAGAGGTAATTTGATTGAGTTTATTCTTCAATGCCGACTTAGCTTCTGCAGGAATGTCAAGCTTTTCCGGGATGTGAGTATTCAGAATGATTCTTCCGAAATCATCCATTTTCACTTGACCAAAGGAACAAAAACAGGCAACAAAGAGTAGTTGAATTAAAAGTGCTTTTCTCATGGTTATTTTTCTCCTAATACTAGAATGGCTTCTCCAAGACCGCGTGTCATTAGTTTCACTTCAAAATTGAATGGCGCCGCTTTCAAATGCTTTTGAAGGCCTTTGGCGAATTGACGTGCATCTATAGCATTGTTATTTGCATCATACAGTGGAATACGCACCTGCTCGCAAAACATGCGGTTCTCCGTTTGGTCGGAAACGCTATACTTACCTTGAACCGTAGCCTTTTGTAGCCACTCCCTGATGTGTTCTCCCACTTCTTCTCCATCTATTTCTGTCTCTAAATCGTTGTCCCAGCTGTCCCATTTACGTATAGTAATAACGATCTCTCTGCCATTCTTAAGCATGTCGTCAAAATGCATTTGCACTTGGTTTATAAATGGATCAATGTTGGACAACACCGCAGACTGAAGCACCTCAGGAATGATATCGGTTGAATTAGGTGTGCTGTTACCAGAGGATGCAGCTATCCGTTTACTAGTATATGTGTCGAATGCCTCCAAAACAAATGAAACTACTCTGCCATTATCTGTTTTTGATACTTTCCACCATATTTGAATAAGGATATCTGCCTTGGCCTTGTTTTTTAATTTATCAAGTGGGCTTTCTGAAAGGGAAGAACCTGATGTTGTGCTTGAGGTCATATTGGCTTCTGCAGTTCGGGCTTCAATCGCTTTCAACTCTTGCTCGGCATCTTTTAAGGGATATCCACGATCTATCATGAGCGATCCAATTTTACTAATAACCTGGGCAAGTTCAGTATCCTCTTGAAAAGCTTGTTTGTAGTTCGGTACTTTTTGTTTGGTTCCTTGGTTGTCGAATTCCGACATGAAGTAACGCTGCTCGCACCAATTGTCACTGGGTAAAATCATGATCGTGGGCTTATTGGCCTGCGCTAACGCATTTATTGCGAGCAGACTCAATAAAAGAGTGGCATACAATGATGTTTTGTGTTTCATTTTAAGGGCTTAGTTCGGCAAAAGTAATGTATTCTTTTCAAATCATGCAAATGGTTGGCACAAAAGATAACTCTTCTCTCGGGGTGATTTCAGGCTTCAATAAGTGATTCTGAATTGAGCAGCATGTACTTTGACAGCGGAAAAATTACCATTGAGTATCATTTTGACATGGATAACGTAGAGCCCTGCCCAGCTGTCATTCAGATCAGTCTTGCAGAAGCTAAACCATTCTTGAATACCGAATACTTTCCCTAAAAGGTCAGCAAAATTTAGCCACAACCATTGGCCTGTTGTCGATGAGCAAATACGGCCATTGATCACGTAAGGTCTTCTTCTTCCTTGAACCAGCCCGCATACATGACATAGTTGTCGGCAATGCGGTTGATTTCTCCATCGATCAACGTCGCGTCAATCTGCTTTATCTTCTTGGCCGGCACTCCAGCGTACAAGCTATAAGGCTCTACCACCGTGCCTTCTGTAACTACTGCGCCTGCCGCAATGATGCTGTGATGCCCTATCACGCAATGATCCATGACAATGCTGCCCATTCCAATCAACACATGATCCTCGATGGTACAACCGTGCACCATGGCCCGATGGCCAATGGAAACACAATGGCCAATTTTTGTCGCTGCCTTCTGATAAGTGCAGTGAATGATGGCCCCGTCTTGGACGTTGACTTTGTTGCCCATTTCAATGGAATTTACATCGCCTCTGATCACGGCGGTAAACCAAATACTACAATCTTCGCCCATGCGCACATCTCCTACAATGGTTGCGTTCGCTGCCACAAAACAGCTTGGGGGTATGTGAGGGAATTTGCCTCTTACTTTTTGAATGAGTGCCATAGGTGTATTCAAGGGGGAATGCTGCCTGTATATTCAATGCATGGAATATTGTTCCAAAAACACTTGTCAGGACGAACGAGTTCTATCACAGGAGTTGAGTCTGCATGTACCTGAAAGACGGCCTCGGGAATTTGAATCCATTGGCGCAGGCACATAGTATCTATCGCGCTATAAGGTTCTTTCGCCACCGCGAAGGAATCCTTCCAGCTATTGAATTGACTCCAATCCTGTTTGTCTTCAAACACAAGCAAATAATTGCCCGGCTTCAATTGTACAAATGCCAATCCTTCCTCGTCCGTGATGGAGGAGCAAATCGCCGGCGCCGATGGATCATTGATGTGCCCCGATTTGATGTAAAACTGCGTGGATGATAGGGGTGTCATTTTCTTGAGATCCAGCAGCATTTGATCACTGGGGCGTGCGCCTCCGCAATACACCCCTTTTTTCATCAGCCGAAATTCGACAAGGACCTCTTTCTTGGCGGCCTTGTAGGACGATGTGCAGGACAACTCCATGCCTGCAAAAAAGGCTATGATCGATATGATAAAAAAGAATCTCATTGCAAGAGCCAATGTAACACATGTTCGCACGTATGCAATGGCCCTTTATTCTTAAACCGTCAAGAAGGTGAATTTACCTGAACTGAAGACATGCAAAATCCTAAAAGCCCCCAGATAAAAAGACGTTGTGTCCAAAAGCAGTTGTGGGTTCAGTACTTATCTTTGAGCCAAATCTTACCTTAAATATGAGAATACTAGCTACATTAATTTTTGCTTGGCTCTGGTCGTTCTATGTGCATGCACAGCTACCTTCGGGTTCCATTGCCCCCGACTTTACAGTCACCGATATCAACGGAAACACCCACCATTTATATGAATATTTGGGACAAGGATACACGGTCGTATTGCAATTCGATGCTACTTGGAACGGTCCTGGTTGGAATTATGCCAATTCTGGAGCTCTTGCTGAC
>JAIYCK010000415.1 GCA_027488055.1 Flavobacteriales bacterium
AAGTCTTTTACAACGATACTTACCGTACCATTTCCTAGATTACTGAAAGTAGCATCGCCATTAGCGAAATCGCCACCGTTGAAAGAATAAGAAGCAGTTCCGTGGTTGCCAGAAACCATCACTTCTACTTCGCCGTCTGTATCACCAGCGCATGTTGGGTTAGTTACCATTACGTCTGTGATCGCAAGAGCACAATCATATAGACATAGACCGTCGTTGAAACCGGCCTCAGCATCGTAATTTACTGCCAATGGATCGGTACAACCAGGTGTGCCGCAGTCTCCTGTGCCAAAAGACAAACCAACTTGGTTCAATGTTGGTGAATTGGTGTTTACGAAGTTGGGCGTAACCTGCAAATTGAATACACCGCAAATGTCACCATTTGTAGTGATCTGCGCTAATAATACCTTTAGGTTAGTGCCAGCTTCAGTGTTTACATTGTCCGAAAGACCAGTCCATGCACCGCCAATCGTAGAGTTGATGAACGTATTACCCTGTCCGTAAGGAACCGTGTTAAAAGCTTCATCAGACCAAAATTGATTATCGTCCTCGAATGTATAAATAGGATTCGTACCCACTGAACCGCAAGTATATCCAAATGTGTAATAGGAATCATAGCCTACGATCGGCTGAGCCCCAATAAGGACACAGTTCGCGCTAGTTCCGTATACACCACCAAAAGGATGATTCCAAATACCACTGCCACCTACGTTGAGTACTAACGGTGAATTAGCATCACCATATACTGTGCTCACACGATCCGTTGGGTTGGTGCAGTTGGCATAAATGCGATAGGTCGAATGTCCTGTAGGATATCCTGTAACAGTTCCGTTATCCGTGTAGACAGTCTCCACAGTAATGGATGTTACTTGAGCCAATGCAGCAAAACTGATCGACGCAAACATAACCATAGTAAGTAAAATTCTCTTCATGTCTGAGTTTGGGTTTGGTACTAGTTTGTTTAATTTATTTGGCCTCAAATATAGTCGACCTTGTGGTTAATACAAATGAATGTCTCAATTACCTATCAACATATTAACAAAAAAGGCCTTCCAAAAATGGAAGGCCTTGAAAAGCAGCACCTAAAATGCTGAAATATTTTCGAAAAGTTATTTAATTGAAACGGTTTTGGTTTGGATACCAGTACCGTTGCTAACAACTAAATTATATACACCTGCAGACAATTGAGCCACTTCAATTTCGAATTGACGATCACCTGCCAAGGTACCTGCGTTTTTGCTGTAAACCACTTGACCCACATTGTTGATCAATTGAATTTGGATATTTTGAGCCGTTGCAGCATTCAATTTCACTGTCAAGCGATCTTCTGCTGGATTAGGGAACACCAACAAGCTGCTTAGGAAAGCGTTCTCGTTCACATTCACGACACAGTCAGTGCAAGCACTGAAGCAAACTACTGGCAACGTCTCAGCCTCACCAGTGCGGTCATGTACACGATTGTAACCACCGATACCATTGGCTACACCGCAATCTGCGATACCAGCACCTTCTTCGTTAGCGGCATTGGAAACCAAACCGTTCACAAATTTATACTGGAATTGAGCAGCACCAGAAACGTTCGCAGTTGCTTCATAAATATTGGCGCCCGTGTTGGTCATTTGAATTGCACCACCCTGCCATTGCGGATTAGTGAAGTTACCAATCAAATAAACACCATCTGCAGAGGCAATTGAGTTGCCATCTAGATCACTCATATTCACTCGGAAAGTGATATCAGCTGGATTTGGATTGGGTACACATTGCACTGAGCACTGGCCATAGCAGAATTCGATGATCATATCTGTTCCTTCCACGATCGCCTGACGATTACCGTTCACGTTGCATTCAGCTGGCATCGATTCATTCGAGTTGTCAGCTCCATTCCAATCGTTACCATTGACAAATTTGAAGTTGATTGTACCTGGAGCAACAGGAAGTGTCACTTCGTACACCATGTCACCATCGGTATCCAACATTGTACCTGCTGGATCACCAGGACTCCAGCCTTGGAAGTCACCAGCTACGTGCACACCGTTTGGAGATATCGTTTCGTTCACCATACCCACGCGGAAAGTCACCATCGTTGGTTGGGTGCACGGATCGCATGAACTCCAACAAACGATTGGAAGTGGCGTGTTTACATCAGCAATATCTGTCAAACGGTTGCCATTGTTGGGGCCACATGCACCCGTAACATTTTCATTTGGATTTGCCCAGTCATTGCCATTGATAAACTTATACTCAATAGAAGTCATGTTACCCACAGAGTATACACCTTCCCAAATATTGTCGCCATCCCAATCTTGCAAAGGAGATGCGCCTGCTGTCCAATCGCCAGATCCATCGCCATCGACGAATGGGTTTTGGAAGTTACCAGCCACGTGAACGCCCACAGGGTTCACAGCGGGTTGGGTAGACATGTCCACACGGAAACGCACTGCGCTTTCACCGCAAGCCACACATTGTGCAAAACAAACATCAAAGCTTGTTGCAACATCACCTACCATAAATTGACGGTTATCGTTGCCGTTCACTTGCACTTGGCAAGTAGATGGAACGTCCTCAGATTGAGGCCAGTCGTTACCATTGATGAATTTGAACTCATAACGTGCAGGCATCAAATCCATTGTGATGGAATAAACACCATCTGCGTCTACGTCTGAAAGTTCCAATGAATCCACATCCCAATTGACGTACATGTCATTCTCCATCATGCCATCATAATTGGGGTCTTCAAAGTTACCTGCGATGTGAACGCCAAGCGGACTAACCGTAACGCTGTTCATATCCACATTGAAAGTAACTGAAGTTTGCGCTTGAGCTACCAAACCTGCAGCCAATGCAATCATACTTAAGTAAATTTTTCTCATGTGATTAAATTGTTGTTGTTTTGTTTTAGTTATTACTTGGTGTAAAGTTAACACTATCTCAAAGGTATATACATTTGCAATACTCAAAAAAATAAAATGAATTTTTCAACAAGTCTCTTTCGTTTATTTAACACCTTGGTTGCCTGTGTATTATTTGCAGGCTGTGCCCTTCAATCGTTTGCCAAAGGAACCCAAGCTCCTTTTTCCCGTGTCGATCCACCGAATTGGTGGGTAGGCATGGAAAACAACACAGTGGAATTGTTGTTTCAAGGGCCATCCATTCAAGAGTTCGATATCACATTGGTAGGAACTGATACAAAAATCACAAAAATCTCCCGACCTTCAAACCCATATTATGTTTTTGTAACCATTGAAATCAGTAAGAATCAGAAGGCAGGTGAAGTTGTGTTCCAATTCATCGGCAAGAAGAAGAAAAAATACCTTTACAAATATCAACTGTATCAAAAGAATCAAACCCTTCAGCGTGGAATTGACCCTTCAGACCTGATTTACCTCGTGTTTCCCGATCGCTTTGCCAATGGCGACACTACAAACGATCGCATCGCATCGATGAATGAACCGCAAGTGGATCGCAAAGGATTGAAGACGAGACACGGCGGCGACCTGCAAGGAATGATTAATCACCTCGACCATATCCAATCACTAGGCACCACCGCCATTTGGGTCAATCCAGTACTTGAGAACAATCAACCCCGAGAAAGTTATCATGGCTATGCCTTTACTGATTTGTACAAAGTAGACCCTCGACTTGGCTCCAATGGCTTATACAAAGCTTTTGTAGATTCATGTCACGCAAAGGGAACCAAAGTAATCTGGGATGCCGTGCTCAATCATTGGGGAAACGAGCACTACTTGTTTAAGAATCTTCCCGATAGCAATTGGGTGAATTGGTTTCCGACCTTCACAAGAACCAATTATCGCGCGGAAACACTGATGGATCCGTACGCGAGCGATGCGGATAAACGCATCATGACAGATGCTTGGTTTGACCACCACATGCCCGACCTCAACCAACGATCTAGTACCCTCGCCCGTTACTTGATTCAACACTGTATCTGGTGGATTGAATATGCAGGTATTGACGCTTTCCGGATCGATACCTATGCCTACCCTGATCAGTCATTCATGAGTGCACTCAACGAACGAATCTTACAGGAATATCCTGACTTTACGATGTTTGGTGAGACATGGGTTCAAGGTACACCGGTCCAAGCTTGGTTCACCGAAAAGAACAAATTAAACAATGCCTTTGATTCACACTTACATGGTGTGACCGATTTTCAGCTTTATTACGCCATCACCAAAGGGTTGAATGAAAATTTCGGTTGGGAAGAAGGATTTCGGCGGATCGAATTGACGCTTGCCCATGATGGCCTCTATCACGATCCCTTCGCGAATGTCACCTTCTTGGACAACCATGATTTGAGTCGTATCTATAGCGTATTGAACGAGGATTTTGTGAAGTGGAAAATGTCGATGGCCCTGCTGTATACCTTACGCGGTATCCCATCCATTTATTATGGCACCGAAATACTGATGAAGAATTTTTCAGATCCCGATGCCAAGGTGCGCGAAGACTTTCCTGGAGGTTGGAGCAATGATGCAACCAATAAATTTACCTCAAAGGGCAGAACAGCCATTGAGAATGAGGCTTTCGAATATCTCAAGACCATCGGTCAATGGCGCAAAGACAATCCGTGGATTGGTCGAGCCAAGTTGACTCAGTTTGTTCCAGAAAACAACACCTACGTGTACTTCCGTTCAGATGCTGAGCATACGCTGATGTGTGTGTTCAACGCCAACGATAAACCCATAACACTGCAAACCGACCGATTCGCTGAGCGCTTAGCAGGGAAGTCAGTAGGCAAAGAAATCCTTACAGGCCAGCGAGTGCAAATCAAAGAGACAATTGAACTCGCGCCTAAAAGTATTTACCTTTATGACCTGCGCAAATAGGATACAACTTGCAGCTATGAAAGCAGCGCATCAATAGTCCTCTTAGCTTCCATTGGCTAGTGTATATGAAGTTCACATTGACATGAGATGGTATCTTCGCTCAACCCTTTTGACCTCCATTGAATGTGCCCTTGTTTCAAAAAACCGATGAAAAATGTGCTATAACATCCAATTGCTAGCTGCACGCATCAAAAAAAGTGGCAAGCGCAAAAATAAAACTGACGAGGAGATTGCTCAGGCCATGGAGATGATCAAAAAACAATGGGAAGGCAAGCCCCTGTTTTCATTGTACGGCTTCGACTTTCCCGCACTGCCGATCATAACTTACACGACTCGCGTCGAAACACTCGAAGCCCACTGGGGCTTGATTCCCCATTGGTGCCAAGAAATCGCCCAGCAGGACATGCTGCGCAATCAAACATTGAATGCACGGATTGAAAGTTTGGAAGAAAAGCCTTCTTTTCGCAGAGCACTCGAGCGTCATCGCTGCCTCATTCCAGTCACAGGATATTACGAATTCAAACATTTTGGAAAACGCGCTATACCCCACTTTCTCTATCCCCGTGATGGAGAAACCATGTGGATGGCTGGTTTGTATGATGAGGCTCCAAGAGGTCTTACGAATATTCGCACTTGCTCGATTGTAACGACCAAAGCCAATCAAATGGCCGCATCTATCCACAATCAAGCTAAATCAGATGGACCTCGCATGCCGTTGATATTGGATTTTGAAACTGCCGAGATTTGGCTCCAGGGAAGTCCAGCGGAGGCCATGGCCGCGGGTAAGGGCATTCACACTCCCGAAGATTATCTTTCTGCCCATATGGTAAAACCCCTTCGCGGCCAGCAATCACCGGGCAATGTAGAAGAAGCCTCTGCCCCATTTGTGTATAAGGATCTGCTCATTCAAGGCGATTTATTCGGAGATTGACAGAAGGAGCAAATAAATTTGTGTTATGGCAAATTGGACAATATTTCAAAAAGGACACCTGAGCTTTTTGCGCCTGGAGAAATCCTTGGCAAAGAACTCACTTGCCTCGTATGCCCTAGATATTGAAAAATTTAAAAAATACATCGAAGAAACTTCGCCCAAATCACCCCTGCAAATTACCACATCTGATATTCGTGACTACCTCGTTTTTCTGCATAGTTTGGGATTAAGTGCCACCACTCAATCTCGGATGATTAGTGGACTTCGCAGTTTTTTTTCGTACCTACTCATTGAGCAAGCCATCCAAGTCAATCCGATGGACTTGATCGAAACACCTCGTTTAGGAAGGCACTTACCCGATGTGTTGAGCGTAGAAGAGATCGAAGAAATGATCGGTCAGATTGACTATTCGCGGCCTGACGGTACGCGCTCGCGTGCGATCATCGAAACACTCTACGGTTGTGGGTTGCGCGTATCAGAATTATTGTCGTTGAAGTTTACCAACATTTATGCAGAGGATGGCTTCGTGAGAATCATTGGCAAAGGCTCCAAGGAGCGACTCACTCCCATTGGAAAAACTGCGTTGGAATGGATTCAGCACTACCGCTCACACATGCGCGATCATCAAACAATTAAAGCAGGCTTTGAAGACTTTGTATTCTTGAATCAACGAGGCACTTCACTCTCGCGCATGACCATCCTCACGATCGTCCATGATCTTGCCCAAAAGGCCAGTATACAAAAAACGATCAGTCCACATACATTTCGCCATAGTTTTGCCACCCATCTGGTTGAGGCCGGAGCGGATCTAAGGGCCGTGCAAGAAATGCTCGGACATGCGAGCATCACCACAACCGAAATATATACTCATCTCGATCGCCATCGTTTGAAGCAAGAAATTTTGAACTTTCACCCACGATATCACACCCCCACATAAAGATGACTACGCTGCCTCAAAAAGTAAAATCAGTGATGCGTGTGTACCAACAATTGGACAAAGACATCGCTCGTTTTCAGGATAAAAGCAAGCTGAGTTGCCTCAGTGGTTGCGGTGAATGCTGTAAAAAACCTGACATTGAAGCTGGAATTGTTGAGTTTCTTCCGCTGGCATTGGAACTCTATGATCGTGGAGAAGCAGAATCCACACTGGAACAACTTCAAAGTAGTACTAGCTCCCTATGCCATGCCTTTCGTCCGAATGTGACTTCTTTTGGAGGACTTTGCAATGAATACCCCCACCGCGGCTTGATCTGCCGTTTATTTGGTTTTACCGCTCGCGTCAACAAAGAGGATCAGAAAGAATTGGTCACCTGCAAATACATCAAAACGCAACAAGCGGCCGAATATCAGGCAGCCATCGACGGAATCCGAAAAGGCGACAAGGTGCCGATTATGAGCGAATATTATTACCGTATGCAAAGCATTGATCCAGGTTTGCAGGGATTCTATCCAATCAATGAGGCCATCAGCAAGGCCATCGAAATGGTATTGCATTACTATGCTTATCGCAAGCGAAGGAAACCAAAGAAGGTGAGCTAAGCACCGAACAAAGGCCTTTTGACCTTGTTATTGGGTTATGCATATATTCAAGATTGAAACGACAACCCTGATCAAAGCGCCAATTGAAGACGTTTGGGAATTTTTTTCCTCTCCAAAAAACCTCAATGAATTGACACCGCCAGATCTGTCGTTTGAGATACTAACAGACTTGGATCAAGTAAAGATGTATCCAGGTCTAATCATCAATTACAAGATACGCCCATTGCTCAATATACCATTGCGTTGGACCACCGAAATTACGCATTGTGAAACACCTCATTTTTTCGTGGATGAACAGCGCTTTGGTCCCTATGCATTCTGGCACCATCAGCATCGTTTTGAGCAAACACCAGAAGGCATTCGCATGACTGACATCGTGCATTACGCCTTGCCCATGGGAATAATAGGTCGACTTATGAATAGCATGTATGTGCAACAGCGCGTACAATCCATTTTCGACTATCGTAACCAACGTATTTCGGAGATCTTCGGGCGTTGAGCCGATGCGACGTTCATAGCAAATACAATGACCATGTGAGCACCACCTCTCAAACATATCCAGCGTTATTAAGCCCCAAAGAGAACACGAATTTGAGCTACATGTATGATCAGCGCGGCCTATTGGTGCTGCGACAGTTTTACAACGATCAAAACAAGGTCTTTAAGTCACTGGTCTACGAGTATCATTGAGTCACAAAAAAGGAGTGCTGTGCACTCCTTTTTTGTGTTATCCACGCACCAATTTGCGGTATTTGATGCGATGCGGTGTGGTATCTCCCAGTCTTTTTTGTTTGTTCTCTTCGTATTCGCTGAAGGTGCCTTCGAAATAATACACTTGGCTATCTCCCTCAAATGCAAGGATGTGTGTACAAATGCGGTCCAGGAACCATCGATCATGTGATATTACGACTGCGCAACCTGCAAAGCTTTGAATCCCCTCCTCTAGCGCACGCAAAGTATTCACATCGATGTCGTTGGTAGGCTCATCCAACAACAACACATTCGCTTCTGTCTTCAAGGTCATGGCCAAGTGCAAGCGGTTGCGCTCTCCACCTGAAAGGACGCCGCATTTCTTTTGTTGGTCGGCACCTTGAAAATTAAACTTACTGCAATACGCCCTTGAATTGATGGTTTGACCTCCAATATCGATGACTTCATTGCCACCGCTAATGACTTCATATACCGATTTTTCAGTATCGATTTCCTTGTGCGACTGGTCCACGTATCCCATGGCCACCGTTTCGCCAATGCGAATGTCCCCCTGATCTGGTTTTTCTTCATTCATGATCATACGGAACAGCGTGGTTTTTCCAGCGCCATTTGGGCCAATGATGCCCACAATACCAGCAGGCGGCAATTTGAAACTCAGATTGTCAATAAGCAATCTGTCTTCAAAGCCTTTTGAAACACCATTAAACTCGATCACGTCATTTCCGAGACGAGGTCCGTTGGGGATCGGAATTTCAAGCTTTGCCTCCTTTTCTCTTTCCCCTTCACTCATCATCCGATCGTAATTCTGCAAACGGGCTTTGTTTTTGGCATGACGACCCTTTGGGTTGGTTCGCACCCATTCCAACTCGCGCTCGAGAATCTTGCGACGCTTACTTTCGGTTTTTTCTTCTTGCGCAAGGCGCTTGGATTTTTGTTCCAACCATGAGCTATAATTCCCTTGATACGGAATGCCCTCTCCGCGATCCAATTCTAGAATCCATCCAGCTACATTATCGAGGAAATATCGATCGTGGGTCACGGCCAACACGGTACCTTGGTATTTGCTCAAATGTTGCTCTAACCAGAGCACGCTTTCAGCGTCCAAGTGATTGGTAGGTTCATCCAAAAGAAGTACATCTGGCTGTTGCAACAACAAACGACAAAGCGCCACGCGGCGTCTTTCACCTCCACTTAGCACGCCAATTTTTGCATCTTCTGGTGGACATCTCAAGGCATCCATTGCTACAGCTAATTTATTGTCAAGATCCCAACCTCCGAGTGCCTCAATCTGATCTTGCGCAGCCGCTTGACGGTTCATCAGCGACTCCATTTTATCCGGATCATTGAGCACCTCTTCATCCATGAACATGGCATTGACTTCTTCGTACTCTTTCAACGCATCGGTAATGGGTTTTACACCTTCCTCTACAATTTCGCGCACCGTTTTGTCATTGTCCAATTGAGGTTCTTGGGGCAAATAGCCGACGCTATAGCCTGGACTCCAAACCACATCTCCCTGATACTGTTGGTCCAAACCAGCAATGATGCGCATTACGGTGGACTTACCAGCACCATTCATACCTAGAATGCCAATTTTAGCCCCATAGTAAAAACTCAGATATACATCTTTGATGATGTGTTTTCCCGTTGGAGTGTATTTATTTACACCTACCATCGAAAAGATAATTTTCTTATCGTCACTCATAATGGAAAAGTTTTAAGATTCTAATTTAAAAATTGAGTAGCTTTTTCATGGCTGCATCCAATTGGGCATTCGCCAAATATTGTTTTTCGAGTTCTGCATTGAATGGAATAGGCGTATCCATGCTTGCACATCGCAACACAGGTGCATCCAAGTATTCAAAACAATGCTCCGTGATCAAGGCGCTGATTTCTCCGCCAATACCTCCAGTGAGGTTATCTTCATGCAACACGAGCACTCGTCCTGTCTTTTTTGCCGATTCGAAAATGGTTTTTGTATCCAATGGAGCAAGTGTTCTAAGATCAATCAAGTCTGCTTTCACATCCGCGTTTTGATCGAGGTAATGCATTGCCCAGTGTACGCCTAATCCATAGGTTACAATGGTGCATTGTTGCCCTTCACGGACCTTGCGTGCTTGTCCAAATGGAATGGTATAAAACCCATCTGGGACTTCGTTGCTGATGCTTCGGTAGAGGGCTTTGTGTTCAAAAAACAATACCGGATTTGGATCTTCAAATGCTTGACACAAGAGTCCTTTCGCATCCTCAGGAAATGCAGGATAAGCGATTTTCAAACCAGCTACATGAAAGAACCATGCTTCGTTGCTTTGGCTATGAAATGGACCAGCTGCCACACTTGCACCGGTCGGCATGCGAACCACCACATCGGCATTTTCATTCCATCGATAGTGGAGTTTCGCTAAGTTATTTACAATTTGATTGAAGCCACAAGTTACAAAATCCGCAAACTGCATTTCAACCATAGCCTTATAGCCCTTCATGCTCAAACCAAGGCCAGCTCCTACAATGGCGGACTCGCATAGCGGGGTATTGCGCACCCGATCTTTGCCGAAATCATTTACGAATCCTTCCGTTACCTTAAACACACCGCCATATTCAGCGATATCTTGTCCCATGAGTACAAGGTTGTCATGGCGCTTCATGCTCAAACGCAGGGCGTCTGTGATCGCATCAATGAAACGCAAATCCGTGCGGGTAGCAGTGGAAGGTGCAATTGCATTGTTGTCAAAGGGCGCGAATAAATCACTGCACTCCAATTCTGCGTCCGGTACTATGTTGGGCTCATCGTAAGCTATTTTCAACGCGTCATTGATTTCCTTCTTGAGATGATTTCGAAGGTCCAACACATACTTTTCATCAATGATACCTTGCTCCAAAAGCCACCACTCGAAATTGGTGACGGGGTCTTTTTTCTCCCATTCCTCAATCAGGCCTTCAGGATAATACTTTGTACCACTTGCCTCTTCATGGCCGCGCAATCGGAAAGTCATAAACTCCATGATTATGGGCCTTGGACGCTGACGGATGGACTCCGCAGCCTTGGATACTGCATTGAAAACCTCGATGATATTGTTTCCATCTACTTGTATTGCATCCTCAGCTGGAATGCCATATCCGATTGCTTTATCGATGAATTGCTTGCATCTAAATTGTTCGCGACTTGGGGTGCTTAGTCCCCATGAATTATTCTCAATACCAAAAATTACGGGCAGATCCCAGACAGCGGCCGTATTGAGGGCTTCATGAAAATCGCCTTCGCTAGCACCACCATCACCACAAAACACAATGGTAGCTTTTTTCTGATTGGACAATTTATTCGCCAAAGCAATGCCATCTGCAATGCCAAGTTGTGGACCAAGATGAGAAATCATACCGACCACATGGTGGGCTTTCGTGCCAAAATGAAACGAACGATCACGGCCTTTGGTAAACCCGTTCGCCTTGCCCTGGAACTGCGCAAACAATTGGCTCAGCTCCAATCCTCTTCCTGTAAAAACACCTAAATTACGGTGCATTGGAAGAATAAACTCTTCAGGTTGCATGGCTAAGGTCACTCCCACCGAAATCGCTTCTTGCCCATAGCTGCTGAACCACTTTGAGATTTTGCCCAAACGCAATTGACTGAGCATTTTCTCTTCGATCAAACGAGGTGTTAAAATAGCCTTATACAATTCCAACAATTGGTTGTTGTTGAGGCCTGATTTTTTGAATTTAATGATGGGTTTCTGAGCCATAATATGTGATTTACCTTGCAAGGTAATTTATGAAAGCTGTTATTATACTAAGCGGGCAAAGGTGGCACTGAAAGAGCAAATAAAAAAGCTGCATTTTCAAAAAATACCAACCACCAAAGCATCGGCATTTTTCATTTGGGAAACACCTTGTGATTGCAAGTTGATCATCATAAATCATTAAAAACGCGTCCAAATCGATGAATCCGATTCAAAAATTACAAATTTTGGAATAATTCCTATATCATACTTTTTACGTATAAACGTATTTTTATAGTGGTATTAACATTGCCACCCAGAGACGAGTACGATGATTCATCAATGATAATCGTGTTGTGATTTTTTATGACTTAGCGAAAACACTCCTGCGCCGAAGCCGTTGTTTATCAACCCTTTGAGAGAAATTTTCGCACAACACTAAGTAATTTAATTTCAACAACTAAACCGTCATCTAGATTTAACTTTGTAAAAATCTTTGAAGAATGGACAAAAATAGAATCCTTGGCGAGATTGAGACTCGTATGAAAAAAATTGAAGCCGAGTACAAGACTTTGGCGGAAGCACATGTAATGGTTTCTAAAACCTATCAGAAACCTGCTCTTAAACCACTCAACCTTAAAAACATAATA
>JAIYCK010000245.1 GCA_027488055.1 Flavobacteriales bacterium
ATGGAACCAAAAAAAAGCCTCCCAGAAGGAGGCTTTTACATTTTTTTTAGTGACGAGTCTTAGTGCACAAGTTCACCTGGTTTAGCAGGGACTACTTGCGGCACGAAATCTTCGTCGTGTGCTGGATTGCTGTAGTCATAAGCCCAACGGTGCACCTCAGGCAATGCTCCAGGCCAGTTGCCGTGCATATGCTTGACAGGCGTTGTCCATTCCAATGTATTCGATCCCCATGGATTTTGCACTGCTGCTTGACCATAGAAGATGCTGTAGAAGAAGTTGAACAAGAAAATGATTTGTGCACTTGCACCCACAATGGCGAAAACTGAAATGATGGGGTTCAAGTCCATAACCTTATCCAAGTAATCGAATGCAGTGTATTCATAATAACGACGAGGCGCACCAGCCATACCAACAAAGTGCATGGGGAAGAATACACCGAAACCACACACCAAGGTCAACCAAAAATGGACATATCCCATTTTGTTGTTCATCATACGGCCATACATTTTGGGGAACCAATGGTATATACCACCGAACATACCGAAGATCGCAGACATACCCATTACAATATGGAAGTGAGCAACTACGAAATAGGTATCGTGTACGTTGATGTCCAATGCAGAGTCAGCCAATATGATACCAGTCAAACCACCTGTTACGAAGGTAGAAACCAAGCCGATTGAGAAAAGCATCGCAGGAGTGAAACGCACATTACCCTGCCAAAGTGTTGTGATGTAGTTGAAGGCCTTCACCGCAGATGGAATTGCAATCAACATTGTCGTAAACACGAATACAGAGCCCAAGAATGGGTTCATACCTGTTACGTACATGTGGTGACCCCATACGATGAACGATAAGAATCCAATAGCGAGAATGGAACCCACCATGGCTTTGTAACCAAAGATCGGTTTGCGCGAATTGGTTGCAATGATTTCGGATGAGATACCCAACGCTGGAAGCAATACGATATATACCTCGGGGTGACCTAGGAACCAGAATAAGTGTTGGAACAAAAGTGGCGAACCACCCGTCACGTCCAATGCTTCACCTTGAATGAAGATATCTGAAAGGTAAAAAGCCGTTCCGAAACTGCGGTCCATGATCAAAAGCACAGCCGCACTCACCAATACTGGGAATGAAAGTACACCCAAAATAGCAGTCACCAGAAGCGCCCACATGGTAAGTGGCAAACGCGTCATACTCATACCTTTTGTACGCAAGTTGATGATGGTCACAATGTAATTCAAACCGCCTAGAAGTGAAGAAGCAATGAAGAACACCATAGATACCAACCAAAGCGTCATACCTGTACCCGAACCTGGCATAGCCTGAGGCAGTGCAGATAGCGGTGGATAAACCGTCCAACCACCACTTGCAGCTCCACCTTGTACGAACAACGATGCAACCATGATGATGGATGAAATCAAAAACATCCAATACGACAACATGTTAAGGAAACCACTTGCCATATCACGCGCACCTACTTGCAATGGGATCAAAAGATTCGCAAATGTGCCCGAAAGACCTCCAGTAAGTACGAAAAATACCATGATGGTTCCGTGGATTGTCACCAAGGCGAGATAGGCATTTTTATCCAAAATTCCGTCCTTTGCCCATTTGTCACCCAAGAATGTGTTCAGGATTTCAAATTTCTCACCTGGCCATCCCAATTGGAGACGGAAAAAAACGGATAACATAACAGCGATAACGCCCATAACGATGGCCGTAATCAAAAACTGTTTGGAGATCATCTTGTGATCCATCGAGAAGATATACTTCGATACCCAACTCTCCTCATGGTGGTGATGACCATGATCGTGACCGTGTCCAGCGTGTTCTACGTGTGCTCCCATAACTTTTATAACTACAGTGTATTTCTAAATGTTCTAATCGATGCTAATTATTTGCTTGGTTCCATAACGACTGCAACAGCAGTGGTGTCTGTACCAGCAGGTGCGCCTTCCTTCTTCTCATCCTTGCTCAAAAACGTCTTTTGTTCTTTCAACCATTTTTCGTAGTCCTCTTGTGACTCCACTACAATGTTCATCATCATATTGAAGTGAGCCGCTCCACACACTTTGTTGCAAAGCAAAATGTAGTTAAACTCATCGTTCTTTTCCAACTTACGCATTTCTGCTGTTGTGATGGTTGGCGTCATCTTAAAACGAGTGGGCTGACCCGGTACTGCATTCATCTGCGCTCTGAAGTGCGGCATGTATGCAGAGTGAATTACATCCTGACTGCGGAAAACAAATTCGATTTCACGATTAACAGGCAAGTGAATTTCTTTCACGATTTTGTCGTCAGCACCAGCCGTCCATTCGCTCAAGCCATCTTTGATACTGTGCTCATCCAACTCCAAAATACGTTGCTTGTGGCGTTCAAGACGATATATCTTTTCTTCCAATGCTTCTAAGTAACTTCTGGCAGATGTGCCCGAGTTTTTTGCTTCAGCAAGAGCAGCCTTATTCTCTTCGATTTGCTTGTCCAAAGAAGATAGTTTGTCCGCGATGAATTCTTTGGATACAATTCCCAATGCATTGCTAGCTTCTGCGTCGATCAAATTGTAGTTAGCAATACCAAATTCTTGGTCATCGCCAGGGTAGCGAGCGGTCCATTTAAACTGTTCTGAATATACTTCAATTTGAATCGCGTCTGCACTAGCAGGTGAAGTGATATCATTCCATGTCATCAAACCGAAGATGATGATAAATGCCATTGACAAACCAGGTACAGCCGTCCAAATCATCTCCAAACGATTGTCGTGAAGGAAGTAGGTCGCCTTGCGATTCTTATCGTACTTATATTTCCAAGCCACGTAGAACAATGCGAAATTCACAATGAAGAAGGCAATGGTGATACCCCATAAGTTGACTGACATCAACCAATCCACTTTGGCGCCGTGCGCAGAAGCGGCTACGGGCAAGTAATCCGCATAACGATAATACAAGAACAAGGTGGCAGCGAAAAAGATAAACATCCACACCATCATCAAATTGGCGTTTAGGCTATTGTCCGCGTCAGAGATTTCCTCTTCACGACTTTTTCTGAGCACCCGACTCAACTCGTAAACTTTGGTCAATTGCACGATGGCAATGATTGCAAGAACGATGACCAACAGAATCAGAAGTTTCATATCACTTAATTTTATCTATATTTAATTC
>JAIYCK010000355.1 GCA_027488055.1 Flavobacteriales bacterium
CATCAATCATCGAGCGGAGAATTGCATATCAAAATTGGGGATGACTTTTGGTTGGTAGCCATAGAGGGTCAAGCCAATCTAGAAACCATTAAAACTGAACTGGGTGAAGACATGCTTTTCACATTCAAGGTCGTGGAAGAAGATCAATCTAACCTCATATATCAGCGTTTTTTGCCAGATGGCACGGAATATGACTACAGTTGTCGAAGCTTAAGTCAGGTGGGCTCAAAACACTACGTTTTCAAAGCTTGCGACGAAGGTGAATTTACAAAAGAAGAAGTAACAAAGATGAAGCACAGTGTGGGTTCCGTTCAACAAGCGGTTTAAAAGAAATTGACTATATTCACACCTGTTAATTCGACATACCACCCTCATTCAAATTAATACAACAATGAAAATTATTTTTTCAACGCTCGGTTTCATGTTCATCACACTGCTCGCTCACGCAGAAGTGGTTGTGATCAGTGGAGTATATCAGGGCAAAGATGTTTATGTAAAGAACCCAACCACAAGCAGTGGCGTGGGATATTGCATCTTTGAGGTGTTGGTCAATAATCAAATTACAAGCGACGAGGTCAACTCTTCGGCCTTCGCAATCGACTTAGGCGCTTGGGGACTCAAATTGGGTGATGCCGTAGAAGTCGTTCTGCGCTGCAAAGAAAAATGCGATGTGAAGATCATCAACCCCGAAGTGATTTACCCCAATAGCACCTTTGAAATTACCGGCATGCAGGTCAATACCACTGGTGTGCTCAATTGGACTACCAAAGCAGAGAGCGCTATGCTTCCGTTTATCATTGAACAATTCAAATGGAACCGTTGGATCAAAGTCGGCGAAACCATGGGTCAGGGCAAATCTGACTCCAACGAGTATAGCTTCCAAGCGAGTCTGCACTCTGGCTCGAACACCTTTCGCGTCTACCAAATTGATCACAAAGGTCAACGTACATCGCAAGAAGTGAAAGTGGATAATCCCGCTTCGGCTGTCACCATCAACAAAACCACCATCTCCAACTCGTTGGACTTCAGCGCTGAGACTGATTATGAAATCTATAGCGAATACGGTTCTTTGGTGAAGGCAGGGCGTGGCCAGAAGGTAGATACGACCAAGTTCTTCAAGGGTAAATACTATGTCAGTTTTGACAATAAAGGTGGACAAATCATCGAAAAGAAATAAACTTTATACCGATCCAACAAAACCATGCATCAGCAAGGTTTTTTTTTGTTTATTCGTGCCGATAAAAACAATATATGCTCAATAAAATAGAACATCTTGGCATTGCCGTAAAAGACCTTCAGGCCTCCAATAAAGTATTTGCGGATCTGTTGGGGGTTTTACCCTACAAAGAAGAAGAGGTGGCATCAGAACATGTTTTGACGTCCTTTTTCCAAATAGGGGAAAGTAAAATTGAATTATTGCAAGCCACATCGCCAGAAAGTGCCATCGCCAAATTTCTGGAGAAAAACAAAGAGGGAATTCACCACATCGCGTTCGATGTCAGTGACATTTATGCTGAAATAGAACGCTTGGTTGGCTTAGGTTATCAGATGATTCATGAGCAACCCAAAGATGGCGCAGACAACAAGCTCATCGCTTTTTTGCACCCCAAATCTACCAACGGGGTCCTCATTGAATTGTGCCAGGAAAAATAATCACCACGATTGTTTTAATCCTCTTTCCCACCCTGCTGTTTCTTTTTGCGCAGACTTTTTTGCTGCGATCGCTCGAGACGCTTGTTCGCTTTCGACTTGGATTTTTTCATTGATTTTGCCTGATCACCGAACAGGTCGTTTTTACTGCGTTTGCCTCCTTGATCCAACGATGGACCTTTGCCAGGCTGACCTTCACAAGAGCGATCGGCTTGTTTGCTGAGCCATTGAATGCGCAAGCAAATGATAAAAGGCCGCGAACGATCTGTAAAATAATGCAAGGTTGCTTTGGGGCCATCCCATGGATATGCCGTGAGCAGAGGGGTTTCGATGGAAGGAATCACATAAATTCCTGATTCCGGTCGCCAGATGTAAGACAGTTTATAATGAAGTTGGGCCGTAAAAAAACCAGGATACTGATAACTCGCACCATAAAATGCTCCTTCGTATCGACGCGCTAGCACTCTAAAATCAGCATTGATACCCAAGCCGTTCATCAGATAATGTCCATCCGCAAGTGTGATGATGTTGCTGGCATTGGCGAATGCACCCACAAATAAATCCCCAAACTTCGATTTCGAATCAAGGATCACAGGACTATTGCCCGCGGTGCCAACGAATTGCTCGCGTCCACGCAATAACTTACCATGCACCCCATAATCTGCATGATGAAGCAATACTTTATTTTGAATAAAATGATGACGACCGGCCTCTAGGTAAACTCCAATTTTACCCGCGCGCTTATAATCGCCATTATACAAGGTATCTCCGCCTTCTTGGTCATTGTAATACATGGTCAATGATTGACTGCGCTGTTCAGGGAGCATGTATGTGATACCGGGACCTACAAACCAACCCGTATTGCGGTATAATGCGCCAGGAGTATAAGCTGGGCTTCGCTGCCGCACGCCTCTTTGAGCCA
>JAIYCK010000095.1 GCA_027488055.1 Flavobacteriales bacterium
CACGTTGTTCATTTTAATCCGCTTACAATCGAACTATCCGAAGGTTTCATTGATAAGCAAAACAAATTGTTGATCTATACGGATCATCAAATATTTGAGCGTTACCATCGCTTCAGACTCAAGGAGGGTTTCAAAAAATCCAAAGATGCGTTTACGCTCAAGGAGATCATGGCCTTGACACCCGGCGATTATATCGTACACATAGACCATGGAATAGGCCAATTTGCCGGACTCCAAAAAATTGATGTCAATGGCAAAGAACAGGAAGCCATTCGCTTGACCTACAAAGGCGGAGATATCATGTATGTCAGTATTCACAGCTTGCATCGTATTTCGAAGTATGTGGGCAAGGAGGGCACTGCTCCATCGTTGGACAAACTCGGCAGCAACGCTTGGCAAAATCTAAAGCGTAAAACAAAAACAAGGGTCAAACAATTGGCTTTTGACTTGATTAAGTTGTACGCCAAACGCAAAGCGACCAAGGGATTTGCATTTCAACATGACACTTATTTGCAAACTGAATTGGAGGCAAGTTTCATGTACGAGGATACACCTGACCAAGTGAAAGCAACCCAAGCAGTGAAGGAGGACATGCAGAACGAGGCTCCCATGGATCGATTGGTTTGCGGCGACGTGGGCTTTGGGAAAACGGAGATAGCGATACGTGCAGCCTTCAAAGCAGCCACGGATGGTAAGCAAGTTGCCGTTTTAGTTCCCACCACTGTATTGTCGCTACAGCATTACAAGAGCTTCAGCAAGCGCCTCAAAGATTTTCCTGTCAAGGTGGATTACATCAACCGATTCAAAACAACCAAGCAAGCAACCGAGACGCTGAAGAAACTCGAGAAGGGTGAAATCGATATCCTTATTGGTACACATGCCATTGTGGCCTCTCGCGTAAAGTTCAAGGAACTTGGATTGCTCATCATCGACGAAGAGCAGAAATTTGGAGTAGCAACCAAGGACAAACTCAAAACGTTGCGAGCCAATGTCGACACCTTGACACTCACCGCCACGCCAATTCCGCGCACCTTGCAATTCAGCATGATGGGCGCGCGTGATTTGAGTATCATTCAAACGCCGCCACCAAACAGGCATCCCGTATTGACCGAATTGCGACCATTCAGCGAGGAAGCCATTCGCGATGCGGTGAGCTATGAAGTGCAACGAGGTGGCCAGGTTTATTTTGTACACAATCGCATTGGCAATATCAAAGAAGTAGCGGGACTCATTCAACGACTTTGTCCTGATGTACGCATTGGCATCGCGCATGGTCAATTGTCTGGCGAAGATCTCGAAAACATAATGACGGGTTTTGTGGAAGGAGCATTTGATGTGTTGGTGAGCACGGCCATCGTAGAAAGTGGACTGGACATACCCAATGCAAATACAATGATTGTCAATGATGCTCAGAATTTTGGCATGAGCGATTTGCATCAACTGCGCGGTCGCGTGGGCAGATCCAACAAAAAGGCCTTCTGTTATCTATTTGCTCCGAGTCTCCATATGTTGACAGATGAGGCGCGCAAACGACTACAAACCTTGGAACAATTCAGTGATTTGGGAAGTGGATTGCACATTGCAATGCGCGATCTTGATATCCGCGGTGCTGGAGATTTGTTAGGTGCTGAGCAAAGCGGGTTCATCAATGATCTTGGAATGGAGACCTATCAAAAAATATTGAATGAAGCGGTGGATGAATTGAAGCAAGAACACTTCGCGGAAATGTATGCCGAGGAGATAGCGCGCAACAATAAGTTCGTAAAGGAAACATCGTTGGAAACTGACTTTGAATTGTTGATCCCAGATGAATATGTCAGCAGCATTACTGAGCGTATCGCTTTGTACAAGGAAATGGACGATTTGGACAACGATGAATCAATGGAGACCTTCCGCAATCAATTGATCGATCGATTTGGACCCGTTCCGGCAGCGGCACAGGCATTATTAGAGACCATGCGGGTGCGCTGGATGGCACGCGAAATAGGTATGGAAAAACTGGTGTTGAAGAGTGGTAAAATGATAGGATTTTTTGTTACAAAACAAGATAGCCCTTATTACCAAAGCGAAAAATTCTCAACAGTATTGGAATTTATCAAGCACAATCCAATAGCCGGAAAGATGTATGAAAAGGATCAAAGTCTGCGAATTTCATTCAATGAGATACGAACGATCCCTCAAGCGGTGCACATTTTAAGATCTATGTTGAACGGCACTAAACTGTAAGCCATAACCAGAAGCGCGCCGAAAAATGATTTTTGAGTCGAGTGGCTCTCTGAGCTAATTCTCGCTTAATTATTTGATATCATTCAATCGGTCTTCCAAGTTGCGCAATAATGCTAACTCTTTGAATTTACGGCGAGCATCATCTGCAGGAGTGCCAAAGATGGTCTGTCCAGCTGCGACATCCTTCGTGACACCGCTCTGACCCAGCACAATCGCTCCTTCACCGATGTGAATTCCGCTTGCTACGCCCACTTGTCCCCAAAGAATTGCCTTGTCGCCGATGTGCACACAGCCGGCAATTCCAACTTGAGCGGCCATGATACAGTGCGCGCCCACGATGGTATCATGTCCGATGTGGACATGATTGTCTATTTTGGTGCCTTTACCTATGCGCGTGTCCGCACTAACACCTTTGTCGATGGTGCAACTGGCGCCGATTTCGACATCGTCTTCGATCACAAGTGAACCACAACTGTGCATTTTCTCGCGCCAATCAGGTCGGGCTTTGTAATAAAATGCATCACTACCGAGCACCGTATTTGCATGAATGATGCATCGATCGCCAATGGCAACATGATCATAGAACACTACACCGGGGTGCACAATACAATCACGTCCAATGGTGACATGATTGCCCATGATCACTGAAGAGTGCACTTGGCTACCCTCTCCGATGGAATGCGACCCTCGCTGCTCCTGCACCTGAGTCCATGGTCCAAAGTGACGCGCTAAGATGTTGTAATCTCTGCACGGATCATCACTAATGATCAGAGCCTTGCCGGCGGGACATTCCACATTTTTATTAATCAAAATGGTAGTCGCTGCGCTTTGCAACGCCTTGTCATAGTATTTGGGATGGTCCACAAAGACAAGATCCCCTCGCTCAACGCGATGGATTTCATTGAGCCCATAGATGAGAAACGCTGCCTCACCTACGTACTCGCATTTTAACATTTCGGCTAGCGATTGGAGTGTAACAGGTAAATTAAATCTCATGCGCCAAAAATAAGGTCCAATACCATATTTCAGTGGAATTGGATCGTGGTAATATCAAAAAAAAGCCCCTGCATCAAGCAGGGGCACAAAGGGAGAGCTATAATATTATTTTTTTACACGTTCGTGATAGGCACCCTCAGAGGTGTCAACGCGAATGGTATCGCCTTCGTTAATGAAAAGTGGCACTCGCACCTCAACGCCGATGTCCAATGTGGCAGGTTTGGTGGCATTGGTAGCCGTATCTCCGCGCACACCTGGCTCTGTGTAAGTGATAGTATATTCCACAAACTGAGGTAGGTCACAGCTCATTGGCTGTTCGTCCTCAGTATTGAACATAACGATACATTTCATACCCTCTTTCAAAAATTTGGGGGCATTGATCATGGGTTCTGGGATAGAAATCTGTTCGAAATCTTCCAAATTCATGAAATTGAAGTTGTCGTCTTTATAAAGAAATTGGTACTCACGCGTCTCAATGCGCACTGTTTCGATCTTCACACCGCTGTTGAAAGTATGATCGATGATTTTGCCATTGCCGAGATTTTTGAGTTTGGTGCGAACGAATGCTGGCCCTTTGCCTGGCTTTACGTGCAAGAACTCAATCACTTTGTAAATGTGTGTGTCCATGCGGAAGCAAAGACCATTTGATATATCCGCTGTTGTAGTTGCCATTTTGAAATGGATTAATTGATTTTCGATTATGTTTAGGGCGGCGAAATTAGCGCATCCATCCTTTGTGGCCAAATTCGCACATCATCAACTACTTAATACTTTTTTTCTTTTGACCAATTAGGCCATCGTTCTTATTTTGTGAAAAGTTTAAAAAAAAGCAATTTCTGGTAGGGTAAGGCGTGATTGATATGTAAATCCTGCAAGAAGCGCGTGAAATGAGCGGTGGATTTATGGAAAAATACAACGAAATATTAAAAAATTGGCAAGCACCCGACGGACTAAGTACCGAGGATGCTTTGCAGAAAATTGAGGGGCGTTTGGCAGCAACGGAGCCACAAAGTCAAGGCAAAGGTCGCCTGCGCACCATGTGGCTTGCTGCCGCTGGAGTAGCTGCCGCTGTTGCAATCACTTGGATGGTTCTATTGCCCAACAATCGGGTGATTCGGCAAGTGACCGAAACAGCAGCCACCAAATCAGTCACCCTGCCTGATGGAAGCGTTGCCACGATGAATCTTTTATCCAGTTTGACCTATTCAGAAGATTGGAGCGATAACCGTGTGGTAGAACTTAATGGAGAAGCTTTTTTTGAAGTGAAAAAGGGTAGCCGTTTTGAAGTGAAAACGCCGATGGGGATTGTTACTGTTTTGGGAACTTCTTTCAACGTATTCAGCCGAGATAACGACATGCATGTGGCTTGTGTGACTGGAAAAGTGAGCGTGCAACAGGGACAGGAACAAGTGATTATCACTCCGGGGCAGAAAGTAGCATCGGTCGAAGGTCATTTAAAAGTGAGTGATTTCAATACCGCACAGAAATCATGGAGAGATGGGGTATTTTATTTCGAGAATGTAGCCCTTGCTGCAATCGTGAAGGAAATGGAGCGGCAATTTCAGATTCAGGTAGTTTACGGCGAAGAGATCAATCAAACGATGGGGATGACGACCAATTTCTCCAAAGAAAATATGGAGATGGCTTTCCAAACCGTTGGAACTCCCGCAGGACTTGAATTCGTTCCAATAGGCGATCACAGCTATCGTCTTCAGAAACAGACATTAAAAAGATAATATTTGAAATCTTGCCACCGAAGTTGTGAAAACGGGCTTGGACTAAGCGATTAGAATTCCAAAGAGTTGTTAAAACTTAGCGGTGAAGCAACATTTTCAGTGAAATTTTGTTCTCATATTTGCAAAAGGAAAATTTTAGGAGAAAAGCGCAGGTCGCTTTTCATATCAAGAATAAGTAACACACAGTTCGGAAGTGTCCATGGTCAAATCGGACACATCAGATAGTATAGTTAGTTTTAGTTAAGGTTTAGAATCATGGTCAGAAACGTCTGGCCATGATTTTTTTTTGTGTTCACTTCTTTGACGATGCATTTTTGCAACCCCAATGAAAACCCATCCACGCGATCTGCAGATCCAAGATTATAGTTACGACCTTCCCGAAGATCGCATTCCACTTTTTCCTCCATCTCAGCGCGGTGGCTCCAAATTATTGATTTACCGTGAAGGTGCCATTCAACACGAAGCATTTGAAGTTTTACCAAAGGCATTGCCCGCGTCGTCGTTGCTTGTTTTCAATCAGTCCAAGGTAATTCCTGCCCGACTGTGGATGCAGCGCGCCACAGGTGCCCGCATTGAAATTTTCTTGTTGGAACCAGCCAATACGGATCATTTGAGCGCCTTGCAAGCGATTGGTTTTGGGAAGTGGACATGTTTGGTGGGAGGAGCTAAAAAATGGAAGGACGATGAGTTTTTGACAGCTATGCTGCCCAGCGGCAACCAGTTGCGCGCAAACAAAGAAGGAAGGAATGAAGAGTATTTTACCATTTCTTTTGAGTGGGAGGGAGAGG
>JAIYCK010000199.1 GCA_027488055.1 Flavobacteriales bacterium
AGGCCTTGAATCCTATTGCCATTGTGCAAAGACCTAAGATCGTCAGGATACAGATGTGTATAGGACTTGCATGAAGCCATTCACCGCCTAAAATCCCACCGATAAAAGGGACGCATAACCGCAGCATCGGAGCACGTTTCCAAATAATTTGCATTCGCTCATCTGATTTTAGAATGCCGCGATTACGAATTGCAAACCAAGCACAACTTGGTAACTAAGGAAAAAGATATACGCAACGATTGAATGTAACGATTCGATTGCGATGGCAGCGCCGCTAAGGTAGATCGCACTACTTCCACAAAAAACGGAAGTTATTTACATGAAATCCTCTGCCGCGAGCTGCGAAACCGACTTGACATTTTTGGCAAAAAACAACCACACAATACTTCTTTTGAGCCTGCCCGTAGTGTTAGGTGTGGATCCATAACGCAATTCCCTGCGGCGTTTATCCAGTACTGCGATCAATCGTTTATAGAAACTGAAGTGTGCTCGCAGGACCGCAAAACAATGCGACCACTTGCCTTCGAACAAAAACCTAACGCCTGCAATGCCATCGAGCAGTAGTCGACGCACCACTTTAAGTCCCAATTGACCCGAACGTTCGTTCTTGACGATGAGATAAAGGCTATTTCGAAAATTTAGATAGGTTTTGAAACTACTTTGTCGATCCAAGGTGCCACCGCCATAGTGATATACAATGCTCTCTCTGCACGCGCCAATGCTATACCCACGATTCTTGAGGCGCCAGCATAAATCGATCTCTTCCATGTGAGCGAAAAAATCTTCGTCGAGTCCGGCCACTTCCTTCCAATTTTGGAATCGGATGAACATGGCGGCACCGCTTGCCCAAAACACCTCTGCATTGGTATTGAATTGATTGAGATCCGCCTCAAATTCGTAGAAGATCCGTCCTGCACAAAAAGCAAATCCATCCTTGTCGATGAATCCACCTGCGCCTCCTGCATATTCGAACATCTCCTTGCGATGATAATCCAGAATCTTTGGTTGACAGGCAGCCATGTGCGGAGTGCGGTCCATCCAGCTTACGACAGGTTGAATCCAATTGGGCGTGACTTCCACATCGGAATTGAGCAGCACTACATATTCATAGTCCAGCCCCATAAGTCCACGATTATAGCCACCAGCAAAACCATAATTGTGGGAGAGGGTGATGACCTTCACTTGCGGAAAATCGGTGGCTAATATCTGAAGCGATTGATCTTTGGAAGCATTGTCAATCACAATAATATCGGCTACATCATGGCTATTTTCCACCACTGAAGGAAGAAATTGGCGAAGAAATTTCTCTCCGTTCCAATTGAGGATTGCCACTGCTATTCGATGTGCCATAATATAAATCGCTGGTGCAAGATACTACGAAGGAGGCTGCACAACTGCCGACTTACCACATTTGGTTCAATGTGGATTGTACCAGAGGTCTTCGATTTCATCGCCGCTGTAAGGGTCACTCATTTGACTCGCATTGCGACTGCTAGCGTCGTTGGATGAGGCATAGCTGCGCGAGCGCACCAAGTTTTTCCAATTGTGGTTTTTTACTTCTTTGGTAGCATCGCTGTGCAGAAGGATCATATCACCACCCAGTGAGGTATCGTAGAACAAAAACCGGCGATCGTGTTCGGTGGCGGTGAGGTCATAATAATGCCATATCTCGAAAGGCCAGTAGTCGGGATCATGGTTTCGGACGATCCTTGTTTTGGGTTTGCCATATTGCAAATACACACGTCCACGATCCGTCTTGTAGCCAGGTCGATTGTTGTATCCAAACATTTCATCTACCACTTTTACTTGTTCATGGTAGCGCTCCCATGCCAATCCAGGCGCTACTGTATCGCGGCGAATCCAGAAAGAGTAGAAAAAGCTCTTTTGTGCTCTGAGATCCATCGAAGGCAATTGATAATCGATCATATTTTGCTCCTGCGTGGTCGCAATTGGGATGAGCATATCGATGCACTTTTGGAGGCTGTCACTTCTGTCAAAAACAGCTACGAACGACTTGTCCAAGGCCTCTTCGCTTACAACGAACAGACCCACACGTGAAAACGGCAAAGCATGGCTGTGAAGTTCCTTGTTTTCCTTGTCTCGCACTTCGACCACAATTTCATAATTGCCCGTTGCCAACTTGGAAATGTCGAAGGTGTGCAGAAAGGGAATTACGGGGGCGGCTTGCATTCTTTTTATTTTGCGATTGCCCAATTCAATATTCCCGTTGCGATTTTTGATATACGCATCAATCACGAATGGTACGTTTGGACCCAAAATGGAATCTGCGTTATACAATTCGATATAGAAAATCATCGAATTGAGTTCAACTGGATAGTAGTTCGATACATAAGGGAGCAAGTCCACGCCGCTTTTGGAAAAGGCATTTGTTTCGGTGGTGGGGCGATATGCGCTTACGAGTTCGATGTCCGAAGAGTATATTTTTTTGCCTTTGGCCTTTTGCACATTGACCAATTGGGTGAATGATTCAGGTTTGGCCTTTGGGTCTTTCACGTCCAAAACACTGACTTCAAGGCGATATAAATCTGCAGGCAGTTCGAATCGTTCCACGGACATAAAGTCGTTTTGCTCCCCCCTTTTGATCGAAGGTCCCACTACATTCACCTTACGGAAACTGAAGACATCCAGACCCCTGTAGACCACGATCGTTAGTTCCGCTTCGGCGCATACGGTGGAATCTGAATTGGGGGTATTGACAAAGGTTCTTCCTTCGAAAGAGGTGATACATTCGATATAAGGTTGGCCATTGGGTTGATAGAAGATCTTGTAATCAAAAAAGACCCGAGCCGCTATCGAAGGCGTTATTGCGAGGACAACAAAAAGAAAAACGAGTTGATACTTCAACATACTAAAAGCGCATTTAAGGTCTAAAAATACGGCAAAATGGGGGGCAAAAGAGAATTGATCTAAGGGGAGACACCAAAAATGGACTAAAAATCACACGTCTTCACAACTGAAATACAAGCCATTAACGGAAAATTTACGTGTTTTTTATCTGCAATGTGAAATCGAAACAAAAAAATAATACTTTTGCCGCGGAGAGATGGCAGAGTGGTCGATTGCGGCAGTCTTGAAAACTGTTGACTGTAACAGGTCCGGGGGTTCGAATCCCTCTCTCTCCGCCAGATTTTTTTAGAATCGTGTAGATCCCAACGCAGTTGGGATTTTTCATTTTTAGGCCCCTCCGAATCAGCGCCGCGGCGCTAGTGAGGAAGGTGCCTAAAAATGAAAACCACGCCGCCCCGCGGCGTGGCACGATTCTAAAAAAATATGAAGCCTCCCCCCACTCCAGGGATCACCGTAGGTAATCCCGCCCTTTTTTCTATTCTTCACTTACATGGTCGATTGCGGTCTCGGCTCAGCCGAGAAAAACTGTTGACTGTAACAGGTCCGGGGGTTCTCTCGGCTCAGCCGAGATCTCTCTCCGCCAGATTTTTTTAGAATCGTGTAGATCCCAACGCAGTTGGGATTTTTCATTTTTAGGCCCCTCCGAATCCGCGCCGCAGGTGCTAGTGAGGAAGGTGCCTAAAAATGAAAACCACGCCGCCCCGCGGCGTGGCACG
>JAIYCK010000218.1 GCA_027488055.1 Flavobacteriales bacterium
CTAGCCGCAAGGCCCAGTCCGAAAAATATGACCATGCTTTGATCGGTGTGAATCATCAAAAAATAACTCTTACTCCCAACTCCACTTTTAACTTCGCTTATTATCCCATCGTTTTGCCGAATACGGAGGTGTTGCTGAAGGTACAAGAAACTTTGAATGCCGACAAAATATTTCCTCGACGCTACTTCTTCCCCTCCCTCAATAAATTAAACTATGTGAACTTTCGCTCCAATCCTGTGAGCGAAAGTGTGAGCACCCGCATCTTGTGCTTGCCTTTGTACTTTGATCTTACTGGAGAGGAAATAGATTTTGTGAGTCGATTGATCAAGCGCGCTCAAAACAACTAATGGGATGAAAGTGGCAATCATGCAACCTTATTTTGTGCCGTATATCGGATATTATCAACTCTTAAATTATGTTGATCTCTTCATCGTTTATGACAATATTGAATACACAAAAAAGGGCTGGTTTGCACGCAATCGTATTCTGAAAAACGGCGAACCCGAACTTATCAGTCTATCCATTGCCAAAGGACCGGACAATGCACATGTAGTTGATCGCTATCTAGCCGATACATTCCATAGCAAAGACAAGATAAAGATCAAGAACAAAATACAAGAACTCTATCGCAAGGCCCCGTATTACAACGAGACCATGGTGGTCCTCAACTCCATTTTGGAATGCGAAGCAAACAATTTGTTTGAGTTTATATTCAATTCCTTAAAAATTACAACTGCACATCTTCGGATTACCACGCCCATGATCGCTTCATCTCAAATTGCTATTGACCACAGTTTGCGTTCCGAAGCGAAAGTATTGGCCCTCTGCGAAGCCGTCAATGCCAAGCAATATGTTAACCCAATTGGAGGATTAGAATTATATTCTCGAGATCATTTTAATCAAAGAAATATCGATTTGACTTTCTTGAAAGCAAACAATATCGTGTACGACCAATCTCCATCGCATCCTTTTGTGCCCTTTCTTTCCATTATCGATGTGATGATGTATAATTCAATTGACAAAATTTCAGCGTATCTGAATCACGAATTTACGATCCAATGAAGACCATATTATTGATAGGCGCGCATTCCAACATTGGTCAATTCTTGGTTGGGAAATTAAACGAAAATCATTCTGTAATTACCGCGGGTCGCTCCAATTCCGATGTGATCATTGACCTGATTCATCCTGAAACGATCGACTTTGGTTCACGGCAATTCGATCTAGTCATACATTGTGCTGCTCACTTCGGGGGATCTACCATAGAAGAAGCCAGCGAAGCCGCCACAATCAATACGCTTTCCTCGATCACCCTTTTGCAGAAATCGATTGCGGCAAATGCCAAACAATTTATCTATTTGTCATCGATATTTACGGATGTAGAATACAATTCCATTTGGCACAATGCCTACTCAATCAGCAAAAAACACGCGGAAGAATGGCTGCAGTTTTTGACCCGTTCCAACCCAATCGATTTGTTGATCTTAAAACCCACAATGACGTATGGGGATGATTTATCATTCTCAAAACATCAAAAGATGCCCTATTTCTTTATCGATCAGGCGCATCAAGGCAAGGACATCAATATCCATGGCAATGGCATGGCCATACGAAACTACTTGCATGTAAATGATTTAGTTGATGTAATTTGTAAATGCATTGAAAAAAATATTTCAGGGACCTACGAGTGCATGCATCCTGATCAAATTACAATTCGAGAAATGGCAGAAATAGCCACCCAACTAACCAATAAAACCGCCTCGATCCATGTGGACCCCAGCAAATCCAACCCAGAAAGCATCAAAACGCAAAATGATGATGGCTTATATTTGAAAATTGATAAAACTGAATTCATTTCGTTTGCCGAAGGAATGAAACGTATTTATGAAACCAATTACCTGAACGGCCATGATAAAAATATTTGTTAGTGGTGCCAGCGGAATAGTTGGATACGGAACACTAAAATCTCTGCGAACAGCTCCACTTGCATGTCAATTGTTTGGCAGCTCCATTTATGACGATTCCATCGCACCTCTTTTTTGCGATCAATTCGTGCTAGCGCCGCCAACCAATGCAGAAAACTACATCGATTGGCTAACAAAAACGATGCAAGAAAATCAAATTGACTTAGCCTTTCCGGGTATTGAAGCGGACATGCGCACGTGGAATAAATCCCGCAGTCAATTCGAGCAGATGGGCTTGAAACTGATGCTAAATGATGAACGGCTAATCAATTTGTGCGAAAACAAGTGGGCATTCTATGAAGCTCTAAACCAAAATAAGCTCAGCTGCGCAATACCCACTTCATTAGAGCAAGACTACAATTCAATCTTGGATATTTTCGGTCCAAACATCATTGTTAAGCCGATAGCGGGCTTTGGATCAAAAGGCATTTCAAAACCAAAAAACAAAGAAGAATTTGACGCCATAGCGCCAACCATTGGTACAACCCACATTGTACAACCCATTATTGGTGACGACGGCCATGAATACTCAATTTCTACTTTTTGCCATCCGACAATAGGAGTTTGCGCAAGTATGGGCTTGCGCCGAAAACTTTCCCATGATGGTTATACACAGCATGCCGAAGTGATTGATACACGCCCCTTCTTAGCAACCATAGACCAGCTGGCTGGGGTATTTCAACCCATTGGCCCGACCAATTTTCAATTTAGAACGCAAAACAACCAAATTTACCTGCTCGAGATCAATCCTCGCATATCCTCAGCCACATCCATTCGGACTGCTTTTGGATATAATGAAGCCGAAATGGCCGTTCGCTTTTTTTTGGAAAATCAACTACCTTCGCAGCCAATGATCAAATTGGGTAGAGCAACGCGCTATATCGAAGACGGAATATTCTATGAAAATAGCAATCATATCTGATATACATGGAAATTACGAGGCACTAAAAAGTGTATTGAATGCCATTGATGCTATTCAAGTTGATCGTATCTATTGCTTGGGCGATGTGGTTGGCTATTACTCTCAAGTCAATGAGTGCTGCGAGGCATTGCAAGAGCGCGAAATACCTTGCCTTTTTGGCAATCATGATTGGTATTTGGCGGGTGGGGGATTTTGCCCTCGCTCCAAGAGCGTGAATGATTGCTTGGCCTATCAAAGAAAAGTTATTCTTCCCAAAAACCTCCAATGGGTGAAGAACTTTCAAATTCAATTTCAATGGGATGACGTGAGCATGGTGCATGGCGGATGGGCCGATCCTATTGATGAATATCTAGAAATTAGCGAAGCCTATTTTGAGAGAGTTGAAGGGAAGTATTTTTTCTCCGGCCATACGCATTTGCAATCCTTGCATCATTGGAAAAATAAAACATATTGTAACCCAGGCTCCGTTGGGCAGCCTCGTGACAACGATCCTAGATCGGCCTTTGCTATTTTTGATGGTGAGCAAATCAGTTTGCATCGCGTAGAATATGATATGGAAAAGGTCTTTTTTCTAATGGATCGTGCGGGTTTCAATGATTATTATTACGGCGGCCTAAAAACAGGCGCAAGAAATCTTTGTAGGTTACCTGAAAATCAATAGAATCATGTTTGACTGGATCAAAAAAGGCAGAATATATACCCCCGACAACCACCCGAACAGACCTGAATGGATGCTTGGATTTGCACAGGCACCTTTTACTTTACAATTAGAAGATCGCATCCGTGTATATTTTGGATGCAGACCGCCACGTGATACAAACGGTCAATATGTTACATACACTGCTTATATCGATTTGGACAAAAATGACTTACATACCATATTGGATATGTCCAAAGAACCTGTAATGCGTCTTGGTGACAAAGGAACTTTCGATGAGTTCGGGACCTACCCGTTCTCCGTTCTTGAAAATGATAATGAAATTTGGGCCTATTATGCCGGATGGACACGCTGTGATTCTGTCCCCTTCAATGTTGGCGTCGGCATGGCTAAAAGTCATGATGGCGGAATCAGTTTTACACGCGTTGGAAAAGGGCCTGTTTTACCCTACACGGCCGATGAACCTTTTACCATTAGCGGGCCTAAAATCAAAAAATTCAACGGACAATACCATCTTTTTTACATCGCCGGCAAAAAGTGGATCATGTCTAATGGGCGGCCCGAAATAAGCCACAAGATTCGGTTAGCCACTTCTTCAGATGGCATCCATTGGAATAAAATCAACCGTGATATCATTCCCAATGGATGGGATGAAAATGAGGCACAGGCCAGTCCCGATGTCATTTATGTGAACGGCAAATACCATATGTTTTTTTGCGGTTGGGTGCCTTCATCCTTTCGTGAAAAACCAAACCGTAAAATTGGCTACGCCTATTCAACCGATCTAATCCACTGGGTCCGTGCAGATGAAAAAGTAGGAATTTATCCTTCCGAGACAGGTTGGGATTCTGAAATGATCGCATATCCGCATGTTTTTCAACTGAACAACAAAACATACATGTTTTATCTAGGCAATGAGGTTGGCCGATATGGCTTTGGTCTAGCTGAACTAAATGGTGAGCTTATATAATGAAATGGAAAAAATTAGGTCGCATTTTTAATGTGGCAGAGCATCAGCTACCCGGAAACTGTATCGGTTTCAGCCAATCACCACAAGCCTTGGTGATGGAAGATCGGGTACGGTTTTATGTAACCGTTCGCGAAATGGATGCCGACAAAAAATACAAAGGTCAAATCGCATATGTCGATTTCGATCTCATCTTAAGCAAAGTGCTTCAGGTTTCAGCACATTTCCCCATTTCTCTCGGTGATCTGGGCACCTTCGATGAACACGGTATTTTTCCAATGAACGTATTAAGGCATGAAGGCAAAGTGCTGGGATTTACAAGCGGATTGAGTCGTCGTAAGTCCGTTTCATTAGAAACCTCAATTGGTTTGGCTATGAGCGAGGACAACGGCGAAACGTTTAGCAAATACGGAATTGGACCCGTTTTATCCTCTAGCTTGCATGAACCGTTTCTTGTGTGCGACGCATTCGTCTTGCACGAAAATGGCGAATTCCTCATGTGGTATATTTATGGCGTCAAATGGCTCGAAAAAGCCGAAGCGGATGGCACCGAATCCCGCGTATATAAAATTGCATTTGCCAAGTCAAAGGATGCTATCCATTGGGATCATTCGAGTGAGCTCATTATTCCCAATGTGATTGGCGAAAATGAGTGCCAGGCCTTGCCCACAGTTTGTAAAATAGGAGATCGTTACCACATGTACTTCTGCTTCAGAGAAGCCATTGGATTTCGAAACATCAAAGGCAAAGGATATCGTCTAGGCTATGCCTATTCTGATGATTTAATCCATTGGGTTAGAGATGATGAAAATGGCGGTTTACCCTTGAGCGAAGAAGGGTGGGATAGCGAAATGATGTGTTATCCGCATCTCTTTCAAGTGAAGGAAAAAGTTTATATCGCTTACAATGGCAACGCCTTTGGAAAAGATGGTTTTGGTGTAGCACTTCTCGAATCTGTTTAATCGTTATTGGCATGCTCGATTTCAAAAACAAACACATCCATTTTCGACAATTAGATGGATTCCGATTCATCGCGGTTTTGGCAGTTTTGATCTGTCACTGGGTTACATATCCTGCTGTAAGGGCCATTCCTTTAGGTTCTATGGGTGTCAACTTGTTTTTTGTCCTGAGCGGTTTTCTGATTACGCGAATTCTTCTCATTGATCGCGAGTCCTTGCCCAAAGCAACAGTCTGGTCTTTATTGAAAAGGTTTTACATCAGAAGGTCATTGCGCATATTTCCAATTTATTACTTAGCCATCCTTGTGTTATTCCTCATCGGCTTTCCATCCGTAAGAGAAAATATCGGTTGGCTGCTTTCTTATACATTAAATTTAAAAATGTCATTGCCTGGTGTTTGGGAAAGCAACCTGCTTTCGCCCGTATCACATTTGTGGTCCCTAAGTGTTGAGGAACAGTTTTATTTGTTTTATCCCTTAACCATCTTACTTACCCCGTTTAAATACATAAAAAATGGCATTTACCTCACCATAGCCATTGGTATTGCGAGCCGAGTGGGCATTTCTATTTATGGCGGACCTGTGAATGCCATGTATATGTTTACAACTTGTTGTTTTGATGCGTTCGGTCTGGGCGCCCTTCTTGCGTATATGTTGTTGTATGAACCCAAGCGTGTTCAAGCTATTGCAGCAAAGTCTAATATTTTTTGGGCATTGGCCATTCTTTTTATCGGCTCTATCGTGTATTCCAATTATTATATCAACGACTATAAAGAATGCCGGACCATTTTCGAACGGTTCCTATTCTCGATGTGCGCCTTCTGGCTTATCGCCAAATCGGCTGTTTCCGGCTACACAGGTAGTTTTAAAACTTTTATTGAAAACAAAAAAATAGTCTATTTGGGTCAAATAAGCTACGGAATTTACCTCTACCATTTCTTCATCCGACCTATATTTGTGATGACAAATAAACCCTATTACTACTATAAAGAAATTACAGGAGGGCACATGATCATCAATACCCTCGTATTTGCCATAATGACTTTTGCCGTTTCATACCTGTCTTGGGAATACTTCGAAAAGCCCATTAATCGTATCAAAAACAAATTCAAATCATGAGAGATTACAACAAAGAACATAAAGATAATGAAGGCCGCAAGTACACCTATAGCTTCGATTTAGATGTCATGCATCCCTACATGATCAAGTCATTCGAGAGTTTTTTTAACAAAGGCAATATGCTCGAATTGGGATCCTTCCAAGGGAATTTTACAAATTTATTTCTGCCCTATTTCGATGATATCACTTGCGTCGAAGCCTCTGACGAAGCCGTGCAAATAGCTTCAGATCGATTCGGAGACCGCGTAAAAATCATCAACTCACTTTTTGAAAATGTTGATCTAAAGGAAAAGTATGATAATATTATCATGACTCATGTTTTAGAACATATTTCGGATCCGGTCGCGGTACTTAAGCGCATCAATGATGAATGGCTCTCGGATACTGGCCGGTTCTTTTTGGTGTGTCCCAATGCCAATGCACCATCCCGCCAGATCGCAGTGAAAATGGGGCTGATCTCTCACAATGCCGCGGTAACCCCTGCCGAAAAAGAACATGGTCATCACATAACATACAGTCTTGACACCTTGGAAAGAGATGCTCGAGCCGCCGGACTTAAGGTAGTGCACCGCTCTGGGATATTTTTCAAAGCATTGGCCAATTTTCAATGGGACCGTTTGCTCCAAACGGATATCATATCCAAAGCCTATTTGGACGGTTGCTTTGAATTGGGCCAACAGTATCCCGATCTCTGTTCAAGTATCTTTTTGATGTGTGAAAAAGGAAAATAATGACGCAAGCACCTGTTGTTTCCGTTTGCTTCATTACCTACAATCAGGCTCCATATGTCGCCAAAGCACTGGAGAGTATCCTGGCTCAAGACTTTGCTCGACCTTGGGAGATCGTTATCGCAGACGACCTTTCAACCGATGGAACCCGAGAGATTCTGATTCAATATCAAGCGCAATTTCCCGCACAAATTCGGCTTTTGGATCGAACCCGAAACATGGGGCCGGGACCCAATTTTATTGACCTTTTGTTGTCGGCCAGAGGTCAATATATCGCTTATCTCGAAGGCGATGATTATTGGTGCGATCCTGCCAAATTATCCAAGCAAATTGAATTCATGGATGCACATCCAGAAACAGTTTTAACCTGGCATAATTATAACATTATCAACGAAAATGATGAGGTCGTACAGCGGAACTTGGCCAGTGGGGTCAAGCAAGATTACTCCTCCGATGAGCTCAAACAAATCAACAGCCTTAAATCACTCACTATCTGTTTCCGAAATGTAATTCAGCAATTTCCTTCGAATTATTTGCAGTGTCCCAATGGTGATACCTATTTGTATGCCTTGTTGGGTGAAAGTGGTAATGCTCGTTTTTTATCCGACATCAAACCCAGCTGCTACCGTGTGCATTCGGGTGGAACCTGGAGCATGCTAAATCAACTAAAAAAAGACCATAAGGCCACTATTAGTTATGAGGCGATTGCACAACATACGCGTCAACAAGGAGATCATGCTACAACAGACTATTATATCGATCGTTTAATCAAGACGCATTACGCCATCACCTATCAGCACCGAACGGCTCACCATTGGTTCAAATGCTTGCGTATGTTCTTTGCCTCCTTGCGTGTGATCATTCTGTTTAAGAAATTGAATTGGATGCCTTCGATTGTGCAATATTACACTCGTATCATTCTATTGAATAAGCCCATATTCTGGTCCCATCGCGCTACGACATAAATCAACTGATTTGAAAAGGATTGCATTATACCAACAAATACTCGCAGGCAGACCAACGCGCGGTCCGCATGTGTTTTTTCCATTGTTCAATGCGGAGTATCAAAAGTTATCCAATACCAAATTTCAAGCGTATTATTTACTCAAAACCAACGATCCCATCGCATTGCGCAAGCAATACGTTCAAGGAGAATTGGATGCCCCTCATATTATCTTTTTGAAAGAACGCCATCATCGGTTTAAAAAACTGCATGAAACACTGGACTTACTTCTTGTGTTGCTGCGGTATCGCTTTTCACTTTTACACGTCATCTCCTACAATTCCGATCTGGAACCACTTCAAGCCCTCAAAGTACTCGAATTCCTGAAGCCCATCTGGCGTTTGAAAAAGACCTTCGCCATCACTTACAATGGAATACCAACAGCGTTTCGTTTGAATTATGCTGGACATCACAAGGAGGACATCAAATAC